>JBEILF010000216.1:0-4203 GCA_040379385.1 Burkholderiales bacterium
ACGGTTTCGAGAAGTTCCCTTCTGAACCAGCGCAATGCGCAACAGATGTGCCAATGGTCTATCAGCGACCTGAACTTGGGCACCAGCGGCGACCGCGCGTCCACCAAGGGGTTAACCGATATGAAATTTGATGTGCTCGACTGGTCTATTCTCATCGCGTTTTTATTGGGCAATTTGGTTCTCGGCTACCTCGTCGGCGGCAAGGTCACCACCGCGCGGGAATTTAACATCGGTAACGGTCGCACGCCGTGGTGGGCAATTGGCTTATCGGTGATTGCAACTTACATTAGCGCGTTGTCGTTCCTTGGTGCGCCAGCATGGGCTTACAAGGACGGTTTGGCCGCACTGGCGATCCATCTCAATTACCCGATTGTGATTCTGCTGGTGACAAGTTTTTTCCTGCCGTTCTTTTATGCGAGTGGCGTGGCGTCAATTTACGATTACCAAGAACGGCGCTTCGGCCCGACCTCACGCGCGGTGATGTCGACTATTTTTCTCGTCACCCAAGGGCTTTCAACCGGCGCGATTTTGTACGCTACCGCTCTGGTGTTGCAATTCATCACCGGCATCTCGGTTCCGGCGGGTATTGTGCTCATTACCCTCATGGCGCTCATTTACACCACGATGGGCGGCATGTTGGCGGTGATTTGGACCGACGTGTTTCAGGCCGTTGTGTTGTTTGGTGGTGCCATCGTCATCATGGTGGCGTTGATTGTCGCCATGCCAGTCCCCATTCTTGAGGTGCTGGCAAACCTGAAATCGCTGGGACGGCTCAATGCGATGAACCCAGTACCCGACATCACGATCTCGACCACAATTTGGTCTGGCCTGATTGGCATGACCCTATTTCACATCACGGTTTATGGCGCAAACCAAATGATGGTGCAACGTACGCTGGGTGCAGCAACCATCGGTGAAGCGAAGAAAGCTTATCTGCTGATGGGGTACGCTGCGTTTCCAATTTATTTTTTGTTCTTTTTTATCGGTGTACTCGCATACGGCTACTACGGCGGTAAGCCGTTTGCCAACAACAACGAAATCATTCTGCAATTTGCCGCAGATTCGGGCGTACCCGGATTGTTGGGCATCTTGGCCGCAGCGGTGCTTGCGGCCTCCATGTCAACACTGAGTTCAGCGTTTAATTCCATGGCTACTGCAAGTGTGGTGGACTTCTACCAACGCTACTACAAGCGCAGCGAATCGGATGCGCACTACCTCTTGGCGACACGCTGGGCGACAGTGATATGGGCAGTGATCATTATTTTTCCTGCGATCATGTACACCCGCAGCGACGGCTCGATTCTGGAAGTAATTAGCAAAATCGGCAGTTACTTTGTCGGCGCAAAGTTGGGGATGTACGCGCTCGGCTTTTTTTCGAAACACACCACCGAACGCGGCTTAATGGTCGGCGTTGTAGCGGGCTTTGCCATCATTTGGTATGTGGCCACACAGACGCGCATTGCGTGGCCGTGGTTCTGTTTGATTGGCGGTGCCATCACCACCATTGTCGGCTGGAGCATGAGCCGAATGCTAGACGGCAAACAGGCCGAATGGTCGGCTTACTCGATCCCCGGGCAGCGTGCACGTTTTGCCAATGAAGGCCGTGCGACCGCCCAAGGTAAATGGAATACAGTGCCCGGCGAAATCGACAAACAAGCCTGGTGGTTAGTCGTCTATCTGGCGGTGACGTTACTGCTGCTGGTGTTGTTGGAGGCACTCGTCTAGCCTGAATATTTCACCATAGTTGTAAAAAGAAATCGGCGTTGACTCTTATCTCTTCTATGATGGAGGTATCGAATCTACACACAAAAGAGCAGCAACGCCGATGCCAAATTGTACTGAAGCTGTAGCGTCTAGGTGACTTGAAAACTATCCACAGAAGAAGCGTAAATTCGTACCAATTCAGGTGGGTCAAAATTCAATGCAATTGGTGGGTCAGATTTCGATGCAATTCAACACTGAGTTTTTTGGTCGGAGCGACAAGATTCGAACTTGCGACCCCTTGCACCCCATGCAAGTGCGCTACCAGGCTGCGCCACGCTCCGACTAACTTCGATTATACCGGCTACGGGCTGCCGAGCATCGTCAGGATACTCTTCAGCTCACTTCGGACTTCGCGCATCTCGAGCACGCGGGTGGATGAACGTAGCAACGCTGGCTTTGGTGCCTCAACCGTATCTAGCCGGTTACGGGCACCGTTGATGGTAAAGCCGTGTTCATAAAGCAATTCGCGTATACGGCGAATTAGGAGTACTTCGTGGTGCTGATAGTAGCGCCGATTGCCGCGACGCTTCAGCGGTTTCAATTGCGTAAATTCCTGCTCCCAGTACCGCAACACGTGCGGCTTGACGCCGCACAGATCGCTGACTTCGCCAATCGTGAAGTAGCGCTTCGCGGGAATAGTGGGGAGACTATTGGACGGCAGCGTTTCCATTAAAGGACTTCTCCACGAGGGTCTTCAATTTTTGGCTGGCATGAAATGTCACAACCCGACGCGCCGTAATCGGAATTTCTTCTCCGGTCTTGGGGTTGCGACCCGGGCGTTGCGGCTTATTGCGAAGCTGAAAATTACCAAAACCAGACAGCTTGACACTATCCCCTCACTCGAGCGCCATCCGGATTTCTTCGAAAAAAGACTCAACCATATCTTTGGCTTCGCGTTTGTTCAACCCAACTTTTTCGAACATCAGATCGGCAAGCTCTGCTTTTGTCAATGTCATCTAACTTTTCTCTTTATTTTCTGAGAGTTGCGCCGAATTTATGAGACATTACTTCAACAAATTTGGCAACAACTGTGTCGCATTCCACATCTGTCAAAGTTCTCTCAGTATCTTGCATAACTATCCGAAACGCAAGGCTTTTTTTCCCGGAATCCAAGTTTTGGCCGCGGTAAACGTCAAACAACATAAGATCGACTAAATTGGCTGTTTTGAGTGCCGAAAAGTGGTCAATCATGGCTTGTACCGGCACGCTATCGTCGACCAAAAGTGCAACGTCACGGCGAACGGCTTGCATTTTTGAGATGGGGTGAAAGCGTGGCGCGGACCCGACAGCAATCGCGGCGAGGTCGACTTCAAAGGCAACTGGCGCCATTGGTAGGTCAAAGTGTTGCTGCCAGCGCGGGTGAAGTTCGCCTATCCAACCCGCTTCTGTTTCATTGATAACGATGCTCGCACTACGTCCGGGATGGAGGGCGTTGTGACGCAACGGAACAAACCTGCAAACATGCGGAGCGAGTAGTGCTTCAACATCCCCCTTTACCGAAAAGAAGTCGGCTTTTTCCGCTTTATCCTCGCCCCACTGCTCCGGGAACCTTGCACCGTAGGCCAGCCCAGCCATACGCTCTGGCTGGTTTGCCAAGTCCGCCTCGGCACTGGTGAAGCATCGGCCAATCTCAAAAAACTTGGCGCGTAACTCCCCTCGGTTGAGGTTGTGCTGCAGCGATTCGATTAGTCCGCCGAGCAGGCTGGTGCGCATTACACTCATGTGTGCCGAAATTGGATTCGCCACACGTACCGGCGCAGCGTTCCCCATCAGACCGTTTTCCCGCTCCTCTGGGACAAAACTGTAGTTGATGACCTCTTGGTAGCCCATTGCAGCGGCTGCATGCCGCAATGCACTGCGACTGCGCATAGCCTCAGCAATCGCCGTAATCGGCACCGTTGCCTTCGGTGGCGTCGCCGGCACATTTTCATATCCATTGATGCGTGCGATCTCTTCGACGAAGTCTTCCTCATGATTCAGGTCGAAACGATAACTCGGCGCTGTTACCTGAAACACGTCGTTTTCAGCCACGACCTTACACTCAAGTTTTTGCAAAATCGTCTTCATTTCTGCAATCGGGATTTGCATCCCAATGAGGCGGCAGACGCGTTCGGCCCGTACGCTAACCGGTTGCCGCACGGGAAGCTGCCCGACGGCTTCCGTAATTGGCCCCACCTTTGTATCGGCGCTGCCGCATATCTCCACGGCAAGCCTAGTGGCGTATTCCATGCCATCGCGGGCGGAGGCCGGGTCAACGCCGCGCTCAAAACGATACGCGGCGTCAGAATTGATACCGAGCACGCGCGTCTTGCCTTGCACCACGTCGGGATCAAAATAAGCGGCCTCAAAGAAGATGCTTGTCGTCGAATCAGTGACCGACGACTCCAGGCCGCCCATCACGCCGCCAATGGCAACCGGACCGGCTGCATCAGTGATCAG
>JBEILF010000217.1:0-4199 GCA_040379385.1 Burkholderiales bacterium
GGTTTGTTATATGGAATTGAACGGGGCTGGTCATGGGAAAAAACCGGGCGACTTGCCAACACCATGGGTTCGATCAAGATCGAATATCGTGGGCCGCAGGGCCATCAGCCAACGCGCGATGAAATCGCCGAGCGTTATCGGATGGCATTTGATGAACCGTTATGGGATTGAAGTGTGATGCATACATTTTGTTGCCATAACAGCATGAAACGGAAGGAACACCAAATGAAATCAAGATTTGTATTGTTGACGGGCGCGCTGCTCTCGGCTGTGCTGTTGGCGGGTTGTGTCTCTCCAAGCATGGGCGGTGGTGACTACGACCGTCGCCAAGTGCGCGGTGAAATGAATGTTCGTCTGGGGGTTGTTGAGGCAGTGCGGGACGTTGCGATCAACACGCGTAGCGAGGAATCTGGCACTGGAACCCTCGTGGGCGCAGCGTTAGGCGGCATCGGCGGCTCGACGGTCGGCGGTGGAAACCGGGCAAATGCGGCCGGTGCCATTGCCGGCGCCGTTGTCGGTGGATTGATTGGAAATGCTGTGGAAAAAAGTAATAACGATCGCCGTGGTGTCGAAGTTACTGTTCGACTCGAAGGCGGCAAGCTGATCGCAGTTACGCAGGAAAAAGACGAAGAGTTTCGTGTCGGTGACAAGGTTCGTATTCTCTCTGGACAGGGTGTCACCCGAGTCACCCGTGGATAGGTTGCGGACACGCAGGTGAATAAAGGGCGTCTCAGGGTGCCCTTTATTACGTCTAGGCACTGTCTGTAGAGTCGCGATTATTAGCCGCCAAACGGAACCGTACGCAGCCCGGTTCGTTGCGGTCGAGGGAGAGTTCGTAACCTGCGTCGGCAGCGTGACGATACGCCTGGAAGAGTCCAATCCCCAAACCCGCATCACCAATGCTGTGCACTGGCCTCTTGAATAGTTCCAGCCGTACGTGTTCGGCAATTGCGCTACCGGTATCAGTCACTAATAGCGTCGGCGAATCGCCGCAAATCAGTTCTGCTGTGATTTGAATCGACGGTTCGTGGTCTCGTTTCTGGCGTGCATTTTCAAGACAATTTTCGAGCACCGTGTCGAAAATGTTCGCAGCAACGTTGCCGGTAAGTGAATCTTGAAAGCGAAATTCAACACCGGCGTTCGCGTGTCGAAGAGCGGCATCCCGCCACCAATCTGCGGCGGGCAAGATAACCTCGGCATTGTGGATGGCCGGGTTATGCAGTTTATCGAGCGTGTTTTGCAGCCGCTGTGTCAGCTGTGGCAGCTGACGCTGCAACATCTCATCGAAAGGCGACAGCGAGCGCCGATCAGCGATGCCATGGGGAAGAAGTTCACCCTGCCCCATCCGCTGTTTCGCGGTAACACTTGCCGAGGTAATGGCGAACAAAGACTGCAATAGATTCTTGATGTCGTGGGTTAAGCGTGCGCCGGTTTCATGGACCGCTTGCATATAGGCATTCTGTTTCATGGCCTGTTCACGGCGCTTGCCTTCATAGAATTCGCCAATCACCTGCGCCAATAGTCGCGCATGCAAGAACAGCGACGGTGACAAACCGGCCTCGCTGTAAAAAGTGATTTCTAAGCCGTGATGGCGGAACGACGCAGCATGTATTGATTCGCGCCCAAAGCAGCCTTCGCCATCTGTTGATGTCCATTTTGCACCTACCGTCCACGGCAGCTTGGCAACTTCGCCCATCACGGAGGTAAGGAAGCGCGACGACGATCTTTCGGTTTCTGATAGCTCGGCAATGCGTCGCATCCATAGCTCGAACGGCATACCAACGGTCATCAAGTAACGGGAAAAATACGTTCGCAGGCCGCCGAAGCTCTCGCGGGGCCCCCAAAGGATGGCGAGAAACAGCAACGCGCCGGCGAAGCAGAGCAGCGTCAACAGCACCGCCGGAAAGTATTGATTGCTCGTCACCCGCATTGCCGCAAGGCTACCCAAGACGATCACCACAACAAGTTGCAATACAGACGTTGAGTAGAAGAAATCGAACACCTTCACACTCGATTCGTCCTCGGGTCGGAAGGGAAGAAACACCATCGCCACCAGTACCAGCGGTATCACCCAAGCGGCAAGTGTCCGCATGCCGTCGGGCAATGAAGCGAGCCCCAGCAGTGACACGGGCACCGTCCATGCCAGCAGAATCGCAAACAGATAAAAGACCGCGACCAAATAAAATCGACTACGTCGCGCGGCTTGCAGAGTAAAGACCTTGCCACCCATGATGGCGATAAGGATGGCGATCCAAGCCACAAACATCCAGCCGGCAAGTGTGTAAAGCAGTACGGCGGTGACACCGAGCAAAAGCGCAATGGCAATGACGTTAAGCTCACGCTCAGCAGATACAAAGGGTTGCCAAATCAGGAACAGCCCGAAATGCACCAGCAACCAAATGCGAGAGAAGGGGCCTTCGTTGGCTTGTGACAACACCGCGAAATGCAGCGATAAAAGCATGGCGATAATCAACCAGCGGCGCTGTCGGACGACCCAAGCAAAAATCGCCGTTGAAGATAGAGTGTTAGTCGGGGCCAATAGAGTCTCGCGGCTGGTACGGGGCATGACGCGGTACCAAACGAATCGGCAGTGGCGTCAGATAGCATTATTGTGGCATGGCGCGTGTAATTGAAAACTGCAATCATTCGTAACGTTGCCGGATCCGACCGACCCCAACGCATTTCACTGTTACCCTGGAACTCGCTTACCACTTGTGGGCACTGTCGATTTTCCGGACACCTATGTCGATACTGCCGACAGATCGGAAAAGTGGGGGTAGGATTGGGGCGCTGGCTTTGGAAAAAACACCTACAGATCAATTGGTTAATTAGTTGGCACACGATTTGCTTAGGGTAAGGTGTCGGCAACAAACGTCGAAGCCAGCATGAACCCACTAAACACCGTCCAGCTGCACCATCTCGCGTCTAACGTTGCCGTAGCGGTGCTGACTGTTGGGCTGGTATTGGGTGCGTTACTACGTTATTGGCCTAGCCTCTAAATTAACAAAAAGACTGAACCGGAGAAAAAAATGAAACATCAACAATCAGGGTTTACGCTCGTCGAGATTGCGATTGTTCTAGTGATTATTGGTTTGCTGCTCGGCGGAGTGCTGAAAGGTCAGGAGCTGATTAACAGCGCCAAGGCAAAAAGCTACGCGCAGGATTTCCGCACCATCCAATCGGCGCTGTATGGCTTCCAAGATCGATACAAGGGCATTCCGGGTGATTTGGCTGGCGCAGATACCAAAATCACGGGTGCCACACTCGCCTCTACACCGGCGAATCTCCAAGGCAATGGCAAGATAGACGGAGTGTGGGATTCCGTTACCGGCACGGATGAAGCTTGCTTGGTTTGGCAACATTTGCGCCTAGCCGGATTTCTTGCCGGCAACACGGTGAATAACTGTGCGACTGGCGACCCTTATTTACAATCTAACGCAGACGGCGGTCGGATTGGCATCAGCAGCACAATGCACATTACCGGCATGACCGGCTCATACAATATTTGTTCGGATGGCGTATTAGGTAAAATCGCCAAGCAGCTTGATACCCAGCTTGACGACGGGGTAAGCAATACCGGTTCCTTCCGGATCATTGCCCGTGCAACCGCACCGGCGGCAAGCGGAGCTGCAGTTGTACCCTCGGCGGAACCGCCGGCTCCGGCTGATGCAACGTCGTATACCGTTTGTCTCTCATTCTAAATTTTACGACGCCTTACAAGAAAGCCCGCACCAGCCAGCGGGCTTTTTGTTTTTTAATCCCTAGCAACCGCGCGCATCTTTAAGCCAAACTGCTTGGAGGTGGCGGTGAATACAGCATTTTGCTGTTTCGCTAGCCTGAACATTGCATGCGGGCGCATTCGAAAGCGGGCGAGTAGGTGAACAGGCGAGCGATTTTTTGCCTGACTGACCACAGCATCGCGGGCTATGCTTCGGCAGCAAGGCGGAACATCGCCGTCGAATCGCCCGCGAGTGAACCTGCAGCCCGCATCCACAGCAAGAGAGAAACGAGCCAAATTGGTTTGCCAATCGCCTAGAGGAAACGTCCTTCTAAGCCATGGGCGACCCATGAAATACCCAGGCTATCCTTGCAGAATCTTGATCTCTGCACGCGCAAGGTTTTCCGGCGAGCCATTGAGTATCAAGATATCGCCAGCTTCCAGACAAAGTTGTGGGTCAGGTTCCATTTGCCGAACGCCA
>JBEILF010000218.1:0-4154 GCA_040379385.1 Burkholderiales bacterium
CCCAATTGGGCGGCGCCGCTTTTCTTTTGTGTTGTAAGAGATCGACTACGTTCGACTTTACCCTAGGTAGTGGCGCGCCCAGCTTTCGCGCAGCGTACGCTTTTGCAGCTTACCTGTCGCCGTGTGCGGCAGCTCCGCCACAAACACTACATCATCTGGCAGCATCCACTTGGCAATTTTTCCGTCGTAGGTCGAAAGGATCTCTTGTTTGGTGGCAGTTGCATCTTTTTTTAGCACCACCAGTAGTAAAGGCCGCTCATCCCACTTAGGGTGGGCCACACCAATGACAGCCGCCTCGGCGACTGCCGGATGGCTTACAGCGATATTCTCCAGTTCGATGGAACTGATCCATTCGCCGCCCGACTTGATGACATCCTTCGAGCGGTCCGTGATCTGCATGTAGCCGTCGGGGTCAATCGTGGCGACATCGCCAGTATGAAACCAGCCATCGACGAGTGCCGACTTTTCTTCGCCGTAGTAGCGCTCCACCACCCACGGTCCGCGCACCATGAGGTCACCAAACGCCTTGCCGTCGCGCGGTAGCAGGTTGCCCGCGTCATCAATGATCTTAAGCTCAATGCCAAACAACGGTCGACCTTGTTTTGCCCGAATCGCCAACTGCTCCGCTTTCGAGAGGCTCGCGTGTTTGGCCTTAAGGCGCGAGATCGTGCCGATGGGAGAGGTCTCTGTCATGCCCCACCCATGAATGGTTTCGACGCCGTAGTTGGTTAAGAACTTTTCGATGATCGATGCCGGGCAGGCGGCACCGCCGACGAGAGTCTCCTTGAGGGTGGAAAACTTGAGGCCGTGTTTTTCCATATGCGCGAGCAACCCAAGCCAGATGGTAGGTACGCCGAGGCTGATAGTGACCCCTTCGCGCTCCGTTAGATCGTAAACACTCGCACCATCAAGTGCTGCACCGGGGAACACCAATTTTGCGCCCGCCGCGCTGGCCAAGTAAGGTACTGCCCAAGCGTTGACGTGGAACATCGGCACCACTGGCAAGACGGTGCTTGTCACGCTGATGTTCAGGGCTTCAGGCGCGATGGCGGCGTAGCAGTGGTAGATGGTCGAACGGTGGGTATACAAGACGCCTTTAGGGTCGCCGGTGGTGCCCGAGGTGTAACAAAGGGACGAAGGGGTCGTGTCAGGGAAACGCGGCCAGACGTAATCGTCGCGCTCTGCCTCCAACAAATCTTCGTAACAGAGCAGGTTCGGCAGCTTGACCGGCGGCAGATGCGCCTTGTCCGTCATCGCTACATAAAGTTTTACTGATGGCAGGCTCGGTGCCAACTTTTCCACCAGGGGCGCGAAGGTCGAATCAAAGAACAGAACGCTGTCCCGAGCGTGGTTGATGATCCATGTCAGCTGCTCTGGGAAAAGTCGTGGATTGAGTGTGTGCACGATGGCACCCATACCGGAAATAGCGAAGTAAAGCTCATAGTGCCGGTAGCCATTCCACGCGAGTGTTGCAACCCGATCACCCATCTTTACCTGTAGGTGCTTCAAGGCATTAGCGAGCTGCTTACTTCGTCGGCAGGCGTCACGGTAGTGGTATCGATGTAAGCCCCCTTCGACCGTGCGCGAAACAATTTCAGTATCAGCATGATTCAATGCCGCATGTTCGATCAGCTGTGATATCAGTGGCGCAGCTTCTTGCATTGTCGGCAACATTTAGGTATTCCTCAGTGGTGTTGAGCCGCTATTGTGTCACGTGCGGCTGCCGATCGCACAAAGCCCACCGGCGGTGCCGATCAAGCCGCGCTGGGTAGTAGTGCAAGGGCGACGGTGCCGATGCGATGGGTGCCGGGCGTTGAAACTCAACGCGTTCGTTCAGCTAGTCGATCGTGTGCTTGATGGCCTTGGCGTCGCGCAGGGTGTGGCGGTGTGCAAGCTTGTCGATCACCATAAGACGGACATCCGGCCAAGCCAACGCCAGAGCGATGGTGCCTAAAAACTTGGTTTCGTCATCGTTTTTGTCGTGGATAAACAGAGCGGGGGCACGCATGCCAGCCTCCGAATGGACAGCTCGAATCCCTGCCACCAAGCACCGTTAGGTTGCTTAAACCGCCAATGTATCGCGTGGCTTATCCGCTCGCTGATACCGACATACCGCGCGAACATTTTTGAGTACCGAATCAATGACGCTGGCGGCGCGATCAGTACCACCCCGGGTGCCGGTGCTTTGACGTACTTTCGCCTGAGACTGCGGCGCAGTACGCCCGCCGCAGCGGTACCCCGAAGCGAATGTGCTGCCATCCTGTGCACTTTGACGCCGCGATCAATACGCGCATTCCATACTGCTTTCAGTCCACGCTAAAAATCCACCAGTGCGGCTTGGCGGCCCGTGCTACAGGTGATCAAACAAGACGACTTGGTGTCCAGCTGCCACGAGAGGCGGCACTAAACCCCGCAGTTGCGCGCCGCCGCCATCCCGGTCGTGACAAAGGTCGACAGCAGAGCGGATGGGTCGCCGACAAGCCACGCCGTGGGTTGGCTGAACGGTGTATCGACGAGCCTTGCAGTTGCCGAGACGATCCGCTTTTGTTCGGCATGTGAATGCTGAGGCTGCGGCTGGGTAATGAAAAAGCCCAGAATTGCATCTGGGCTTTTCTTATTATTATGAGCGAATGCTCTCAGTATCAAAATATGTCGAGTTCGAATAATGTCGACATAGGGTTGTAGGCGCAGTTCATTTAGCAGCGGACGGTTCGTTGTGCTTCGCAGAGAGCAAACTTAGAAGCGATACCCTAATGTTAGCTCTGCGCTCAAGCCACGATAGTCAGTCTTGAGTGTACCGAGGTTCGCCGCTGTCGACGCTAAGTTAACACTACCCGCGTCGAACCACTTCACGCGCGCCCCGGCAAACCAGCCGCTGCGGTAATACCAGTTCACCCCGCCCACCAACTGATAGGCAAAGCGGTCACCTGAGAATTCTCTGGAGACACCGCCAACCTTGAGGTCGGTGTCAATTTCCTGCGCTAGACCAACCCCCGCGCCGACAAAAGGTCGGAAGCGAGCAAACGATGATTGCCAGCCTTCGAAGTCGTACAGGCCGTTAACCATGAAGGCCAGCGAGGCGAGATCGGCGTCACTTTGTTGGGCATCGATGCCGGCGACACTGTTGGATTTCACGCGGTTTGAGCGGTAAGCGAGCTCGCCCTCGACACGGACCGATGGATTTATCCAGTAGCCAATGCTCCCGCCGTATAGAGCACCCCCGCCAAGATTCAACTTGCCCGTGGTCGACGGCTGGTTGGGGCGCTGGAGATTGGCGGACACATTATTGAGAGCCGAAGAGCCTCCATTCAGGGTCACATACCAGCGGCTACTTTCTTCCCTGCTGCCTTGGGCAAATGCTGACGCCGACCACACCAGCCCGGTGGTAAGCGTCAAGCCCAACGTCATAAGGGGAATTGCAAAGCGCATCATGAAAGATTTCCTTTAAAGTAAGTTTTGAGGTCACACCCAATAGGTTCTACATTGATTGGGTTTCGACCGTCATTGTTTTGTTCCAAGCTATTGATTTCAAGAGGATTTACATGAACGGCGGGAATTCTTCACCAGTGGTAGCCGGATCGGTGGATGCGATATCGGTGAAGCTCAAGCCATTTTCGGTTCCCGTTTTTCTCGCGGGAATCGGAGGCGGTATTTCGCTGCTGCTAGCACTGTTCGAGCCTATGATTAGCGGCGAGCTTGGGTTTCTTGGTCGACTGCTTTTCTTCGCCTTGCACATCGGCCCTGCGTTCGCCATCGCGTGGCCGCTGACTGGCTGGCTGTTTAGCCTGAGGCTAACACGAGGCGTTTGGCCCTGGATAACGGTGGCGGCGGCCGGTTTCTTGTCTGGACTGATTGTGGCACCCTGGTCAGTTGTTCTTGAGTACTTGTTCAACGTTGTGGAAACAGACGGCGCGATCTTCGAAGCCCCTTTCACTGTTTGGACAGAAGTCGCCCAAGACCTGCTCGCCGTACCGCCGAAGACGACAGCCGTCTGGCTCGCGGTCAACTCTGCAATTGCATGGCGCATGCAGCTCACTGCCAGTGGCCGAGAATCAACGCTGGATCGTGAGCCGCCGCTTGCCCCTGCCGCCGACACGAGTTCGCTGTTTGCTCGCGTTCCTGCTAGACTGGGTCGAGATGTAATGTTTCTCGAA
>JBEILF010000219.1:0-4135 GCA_040379385.1 Burkholderiales bacterium
CACGCTATCTTGAGGGGGTAGTGGCGAAAGCTGTGCGAGTTCGAGTCTCGCCGACGGCACCAAGTTAATGCAGTAGCCGGGGTTTGTTCGATTGCGAACGGACTCTGAAACGATAGCGGCGAGCATGCTCGAGAACTACTGTCCCATTCTGCTGTTTCTTGCTGTCGGTCTTGCCGTCGGCGTCCTTCCCGTTGTTGGCACCAAAGTTTTGTCGATGCTGCTCGGCCACGACAAGCCGGACAGCGAAAAACTCTCCCCCTATGAATGCGGCTTCGAAGCCTTCGAAGACGCACGCATGAAATTCGACGTTCGTTACTACCTTGTCGCAATTCTGTTTATTTTGTTTGACCTCGAAATTGCCTTCCTCTTTCCATGGGCCATCGTGCTGCAGGAAATCGGCTGGTTCGGTTTCTGGGCGATGATGGCCTTCCTCGGCATTTTGGTAATGGGCTTCATCTACGAGTGGAAAAAGGGTGCTCTCGATTGGGAGTAACGCCGCGAGGAGTAAGAGCAGGCGAATTTGGCAAACACGCGTTTACGAGGACGCCGAGGTTGGCAAACTTGCAGGAGTCGGCGTAAGCGGGCAACAGGAAGATCCTCGAAATTTGTAGTTGGTTGGGGCAGCCCGCAGCGAACCCACGATCACAAAACCATGTAGGTAAGTAGGAGAACAGTAATGCCTGAAGGCGGCCTCAGTTTGCAAAATGGAAATCAGGGGTTTGTGACCACATCGGTCGATTCCCTGCTCAATTGGGCTCGCACCGGCTCGATGTGGCCGATGACGTTTGGTCTGGCATGTTGCGCCGTCGAAATGATGCACGCCGGTGCATCGCGATACGACCTTGACCGTTTTGGTATCGTTTTTCGTCCAAGTCCGCGTCAGTCGGATGTGATGATTGTTGCCGGTACGCTTTGTAACAAGATGGCCCCCGCGTTGCGCAAAGTCTACGACCAGATGTCTGAACCGCGCTGGGTGATCTCGATGGGGTCGTGTGCCAATGGTGGTGGCTATTACCACTACTCGTACTCGGTAGTTCGCGGATGTGATCGCATCGTACCGGTTGATATTTACGTGCCGGGCTGCCCGCCAACCGCTGAGGCGCTGTTATATGGTTTGATCCAGTTGCAGAACAAGATCAAACGTACCAATACCATCGCACGAGCCTGATATGTCGATAAAACTCGATCAGCTCAAGTCCAATCTTGCCGCCGCGCTGGGCGACAAGTTGGGCAAGCTCATCGTCGATACCGATCAGGTGATCATCGAAGTGAGCGCTGCCGACTACATTGCATCGGCAAACACGCTTCGTGACCATCCAGCGCTGGCTTTTTCGCAGTTGATTGATCTATGCGGTGTCGACTATGCCGACTGGGGTGATGGCGCGTGGTCGGGTGCGCGATTTGCTGTGGTCTCCCAACTCTTGTCGATTACGCACAACGTTCGTTTGCGTCTCCGTGTCTTTTGTACCGATGATGACTTTCCTCTGATTGATTCATTAATCCCTGTTTGGAATGCGGCCAATTGGTATGAGCGCGAGGCATTTGACCTTTATGGCATCGTATTTAACGGTCATCCAGACTTACGCCGAATTCTGACCGACTACGGATTTGTTGGTCATCCGTTCCGTAAGGACTTCCCGATTTCCGGCACCGTCGAAATGCGTTACGACGCAGAGCAAAAACGCGTGATCTATCAGCCGGTGACCATCGAGCCGCGTGAGATTGTGCCGCGTGTGATTCGCGAAGAAACCTACGCTTCTGGAGTGAAGCGATGAGCGAAATCAAAAACTACACAATGAACTTTAGTTCCGGCCGGCCGCAGTGCGGCCCGAGTTTGCCAAACCCGTTGTTGCACAAGTTAGCTTTCTCTGAAATTCATCGTTTGCAGTTTGTTGTCGGCAGCAGTCTTGGTTGCGTAGGAGTTGGTTCAGATGTCTGAGATCAAAAACTACACGATGAATTTTGGGCCCCAGCACCCGGCCGCACACGGGGTGTTGCGCCTAGTGTTGGAGCTGGATGGTGAAGTTGTACAGCGGGCTGACCCGCATATCGGATTGTTACATCGCGCGACGGAAAAACTCGCTGAAACGCGCACCTACATTCAAAGTGTGCCGTACATGGACCGGCTCGACTATGTGTCGATGATGGTCAACGAGCACGCCTACGTAATGGCGATCGAAAAGTTGCTCGCGGTCCCGGTGCCGGAGCGCGCGCAGTACATCCGCGTGATGTTCGATGAGATCACACGCATCTTAAATCATCTGCTTTGGTTGGGCGCGCACGCACTCGATGTTGGAGCGATGACGGTATTCCTCTACGCATTTCGCGAGCGCGAAGACTTGATGGATTGTTACGAGGCGGTTTCCGGCGCTCGCATGCATGCGGCGTACTATCGTCCGGGTGGTGTGTATCGTGATCTACCAGATCGGATGCCGCAGTACATGGTCGTGAATGGTCAAAACGCTACCGCGATGAAGCGCCTTAACGAAAATCGTCAGGGTTCGTTGCTCGATTTCATCGAGGACTTCACCAATCGCTTCCCGACCTACGTCGATGAGTACGAAACGTTGTTGACGGACAACCGTATTTGGAAACAGCGGTTGGTTGACATCGGCATCGTCACACCGGAGCGTGCGTTGCAATTGGGTTTCACCGGGCCGATGCTGCGCGGCTCGGGTATTGCATGGGACCTGCGCAAGAAGCAGCCATATGAAGTGTACGACCGGATGGATTTTGATATTCCGGTCGGCACCAACGGCGATTCATACGACCGTTACCTCGTGCGTGTACAAGAGATGCGCGAGTCAAATCGCATCATCAAGCAATGCATCGATTGGTTGCGGAACAACCCTGGGCCGGTGATTTCGGACGACCATAAAGTCGCTCCTCCCTCTCGCGAGGGCATGAAGACAAACATGGAAGACTTGATTCATCACTTCAAGCTATTTACGGAAGGTTTTCATGTGCCGCAGGGTGAAGTGTATGCAGCTGTGGAGCATCCAAAGGGAGAATTCGGCATATATCTGATGTCGGACGGTGCGAATAAACCTTACCGGCTCAAAATCCGCGCACCGGGTTTTCCACACTTGGCGGCGCTCGATGAAATGTCACGCGGCCATATGATTGCCGACGTTGTCACCATTATCGGAACACAAGACATTGTGTTCGGCGAAATTGATCGGTAATCCGTGATGAGTGTAATTGCCTCACATAGACGATGGACAATGCAGAGATGGGTTGTTTTCAAGGTGAAGTGTGATGTTGTCTGAAGCCGCAAAATCGAAAATAGATCGCGAGATCGCAAAGTACCCGTCGGACCAGCGTCAATCGGCGGTGATGTCGGCGTTAGCGATTGTCCAAGACGAGTTGGGCTGGTTGTCGAGTGAGACGATGGATGATGTGGCCAGGCACATCGGGATGCCTGCTGTGGCAGTGTACGAAGTGGCGACCTTCTACAACATGTACAACTTGAAGCCAGCGGGCAAAACGAAGATCACGGTTTGCACCAACCTGCCCTGTGCACTGTCGGGCGGCGTCGAGGCGGCGGAGTATTTGAAAGCTAAGCTCGGTGTCAGCTGGAAGGAGATCACTAAGGATGGCAAGTTCAGTGTGGTCGAGGGCGAGTGCATGGGGGCTTGCGGTGACGCGCCTGTCATGACAGTGAATAACAAGCGGATGTGCAGCTTTATGTCAAAGGGAAAAATCGACGCGCTGGTTGAGGAGCTCTCGAAATGACACTCAACAAGAACGGCTTTCTCGACTACGGCCCGGATGCGGTCATCATGGCCGGCATTACCGGCGACAACTGGCACCTTAAAGATTACGAATCACGCGAAGGTTACGTTGCGTTAAAGAAAATTCTGAAAGAAGGCATCAAGCCCGAGGACGTCATCGCGGAAGTCAAAAAATCAGCATTGCGTGGTCGGGGTGGTGCGGGCTTTCCGACTGGCTTGAAATGGAGCTTCATGCCCCGCGCCTTCTCTGGGCCGAAGTATCTGGTGTGCAACTCCGACGAGGGCGAGCCCGGTACGTTTAAGGATCGCGACATTCTGCGTTATAACCCGCATATTCTTATTGAGGGCATGATCATCGCCGGCTACGCGATGGGCATCCCTGTGGGTTACAACTATATCCA
>JBEILF010000220.1:0-4063 GCA_040379385.1 Burkholderiales bacterium
CGGACGGTGGAGCCGAACGCCAAATTTCCGTCGATGTAAGAGTAGACCATCGGCTTGAGACCCATTCGGTCACGAATCAGCCATAGCTTTTGTATCCGCAGGTCGAGAATGGCAATCGCAAACATACCGCGCAAGCGCGAAATCATGTCGATGCCCCAGTGTTGATAAGCGTGCAAAATAAATTCGGTGTCGGACCTTGTCTTGAATTGCGCACCGGCAGCTTTTAGTGTCTCGGCGTGTTCAGTCCAATCATAGACCTCACCGTTGTAACAAATCCAGACGGAGCCATCGTCGTTTTGCATCGGCTGATCGGAGATCGGGCGGGGATCGATGATGGAAAGGCGGGCGTGAATCAGTGCACTCGGCACCCCGTTCGACCCGCCAGCGCGGCTCCAGTCTGCGTTCCAGCGAACGCTATGTTGTGCGTCGGGGCCGCGGTTCTTGAGTGCGGCCATCATGGCTTCGACCGTCACAGGCGGTACATTTTCTCTGGCAAAAAAACCAGCGATGCCACACATGGTTAGCGCTCCTCGCGCGCCTTGAGGGCGCGAACGAACACATCAGTCATACGATCCAGCATGGCATTAATGCCAAAAGAGGCCAAAGCGTAAGCGCGACCAGCTTGCCCCATGTGCTGTCGCAACGCCTCGTCGGCCATCAATTGTTCAAGCGCGGCGGCGAGTGCGGCCGCATTTTTCGGCGCGACCAATATGCCAGTGCTGCCGTCTTGTAGCGCCTCCGTGATCGCACCGACCGGTGTCGACACCACCGGCAAGCCACATGCCATCGCCTGCATGATGCCTTGCGGAACGCCTTCGTCGCCAAAAGAGGGAAGGGTAAAAATATCTAACGTCGAAAGCCATTCTGGGACGTTGTCCACATTGCCGACGAAGCGCACAATTTCGGCTAGGTTTTCTTTCTGCACACGAGACGTCAGGCGCGCAAGTTGCGGGCCATCACCAATGATGATCAATCGCCATTCTGGAAATTGGGTGCGCAGCAACTTCAGCGCATCGATTAAATAGTCATGTCCCTTCCAATCGCGCAGCGTGGCGAGAATTCCAATCATTGGATTTTCAGGTAGACGTAACTTCGTCCGCATCGCTGTTTTGTCGAGCGGCTGGAAGCGATTCAAATCAATGCCGGTTCGGACCGAGGTCATGTTTTCAAGCGCATAGCCATTGTCACGATGCAGTTGTGTTTTCAGCACTTCGCCAGTTGTTACGATATGTGCCGTTGCCTTGGTGTACAACCAGCGTGTTGACCAGTGATTGTTAATCGCAGTGGAAACATGGCGTGTTCTCACGATTGGCGGCATGCCGGACAAGGTCTGACAAGCAATCGCGGTCAACCATGAATCCGTCGAACTGTGGGTATTGATTAGGTCATAACGCCCGCCATTGGTGGCCAGCCACTTACGCAGTTCCAGCAACGGCCCGATACGCTTTCGCGCAATATTGATTGCTTCAACGGGAACCCCCAATTTCTTTGCAGCGGCAAGCAACTCCGCGTTCGGCGGCGTAAGCAGCATGACCTGGTGGCCGCGTTCAAGCATGCCGCGCGCTTCAGTCAGGATGCGAATCTCCTGCCCACCCCAACCAATCGACGATTCGGTATGCAGAATCGAAAGCAGTGGCATGGCACTCAAAGCGAAAACTCCGGCGCGTAACACTGGAACCACTGCTCCAAGACGGTCAGCGCCCAAATGCGACCCGCATGATTGCTTCGGCCCGACGCGTGTTCGGCTTGTAGCTTCGCCAATGCGCCTTTGCGAAATAAGCCCCGCTTTGCGAGTCCTGAGTTGCTGTTGCCATCAGCGCCGAGCGCAGCCTCCACATGGGGCTTTAAGCTCGACTGCAGCCAGCTGGACAGTGGCATGACAAAGCCCTGCTTGTTGCGATAGACAATTTCCTCCGGCAGGTAGCTGGCGGCCAACTTCTTGAGAATGTATTTGGTCGTCTTGTCACGTTGTTTCAACGCGGGATCGAGGCGCGCAACAAACTCAACAAAGCGGTGGTCAAGATACGGCACACGCGCCTCAAGTGAATAGGCCATCGTCGCGCGGTCAACCTTCGTTAGCAAATCATCCGCTAGCCAGAGACGCATATCGACGTACATAATTTTCTCGATGTAATCGCTGGCGTTACACTCCTCGTAGAACTTCGCCGCATAGTCGGCGATATGCGTTTTCTGTTGTGCCAGAAACCCCTCGGAAAAGAGCGTTGGCTGCAACGCACGATCAAACACGTTCGGAATGGTCGCGTAGCGCTTCGCCTTGGGCTGCATGATAGCTTTGACGAGTCGATCTTTGCGTGCGGCAGCGGGCAGCATCGCAAGCAGGCTGGGGAAGGGCGACCCACTCGACCCTAAAATTGCAGAGATCTTTTCCTCGGCCACCCGCTTTTGATAATTGGCATAACCAGAAAATAGCTCGTCTGCGCCTTCACCGGTGAGCGCAACGGTCACATATTGGCGGGTGAGTTTCGATAGCAACATCGTCGGTAGCGCAGCTTGATCACCAAACGGTTCGTCAAACACATTCACCCAATCACCAAATGCATCCGTGACGTCCGAAGGCTTGACCATCAATGCGTGGTGGTGACTCCGCAAATGCGAAGCAACTTTGGCTGCCTCGTCGTGCTCACTCTGCGTTGTGTCCGGGCGCCCGGATTGATCGAGGAAACCGAGTTTACTGTTCTCAATGGGATTGCGGGTGCGGTCCGTCATAAACGCGGCGACTACACTGGAATCGACTCCGCCGCTGACAAACGCACCAAGTGGGACGTCGGCAAGCAGCATCGACTCAACCGAACGACGAAGTTCGGCATCCAGCAGGTCGATCGCCTCTGCTTCGGAGACCGACAGTTTTTGCTGATAGTCAACTGACCAGTATTGCCAACGGGCGATCTCGCCGGTCTGAACATTGAGACGCAGCGCGTGGCCTGCTTCAAGTTTGGAAACATCGCGGTAAATCGTTAACGGCGCAGGGATGTACTGGCATTCCAAAAATAGCCCCAGCGCATCCAGATTGATGTTCTTTGAAACCGCAGGATGTTCGATCAGTGCCTTTAGTTCCGAGGCAAATGCAAAGGTCGTCGCACTTGCCACAAAATGCAGTGGTTTGACACCGAGATGATCGCGCGCCACCAAGAGGGTTTGGTCGGCCTTATCGAAGCAGGCAAAGGCGAACATGCCTTCAATGCGCTGCAACGCGCCGTCCCCCCATTCGGCGATAGCCTGCAACAGCACTTCGGTGTCGCCGTTGGTGGCAAATTGCCTGCCCAGCGCGCGGAGCTCGTCTCGCAAACTTCGATAGTTGTAGATTTCCCCGTTGAAGACAATGGTGTGCCTGCCATCGGCGGTGGTCATTGGCTGTGTGCTTGCGGCAATGTCGATGACGGCGAGGCGTCGATGCGCGAGATGCACATTTTCATGCGCAAAGTAGCCTTCGGCATCCGGCCCGCGGTGCGAGAGCCGCCGGTTCATCTGGCGCAGTACGGCTTGTGCTTCGTATGCCGTCCGACCAAAGGTCACGAAGCCGCTTATGCCGCACATAGTTGGCTACCGTTTGGCTGAAGCAGGCAACGCCCAATCGCGGCGGGCCTTGGATTGCAGGAAGCGTGGAAGGTCTCGACAGGCAAGTGTGGTCTTCAAACGATGGGGGCAGGGAAGAGTTTACTAGACACCCGCAGGCATATTGTTTAGACGCGAACCCGTTGGGGGGGAATCGCCTGGCAAAGTGCAGCAAGGACGGCTTGTTTCAGGCGATTTGTGCCGGAAACGTCCGTCATTGCTTGGGTTTGGGCTGTGGCTATTTCGATTGCTCCGGCTAGTAAATATGGTCTATCCGACGCAGGGCGCATCGGCTATTCGTCCGCACGCCATCACCAGCGTGACCGGCGGCACCTTCGGCACCGGCACCTACACCTATGATGCCAACGGCAACTTGGCCACCGCCCCCAATGGCCGCACCGCGACGTGGACCAGCTTTGACATGCCGCTGACGCTCACCAAAGGCAGCAACACCGCCACCTTCACCTATGGGCCAGAGCATCAGCGCACC
>JBEILF010000221.1:0-4050 GCA_040379385.1 Burkholderiales bacterium
CAAATTCGCGGCGGGTATTTACAAACGCTCAACTGCTACGGTCGGCAAGCTTGCCATCGGCAAGGCGCTAAACGATTGGACGCGTGGCGAGGGCAGCTTTGGCGCGCTGCTTGGTGCGATTGTGGCGCTGGGCGTGAAGCCTGATAACACACCGGCCTACCCAAAAGTGGCGAAGACGGGGCACTAGGCCGCCCCGACGCTGCGTGTCGGTTGTGCAGCTAGTAGGTTGGGCAAGATTCATCTGCCCAACAATCCAACGCAATTAGCGAAGTATGTGAGATGGGATGCAGCCATGACGCACAACGTTGGGCTTGAAAATACGCCAGCCCAACCTACCCGCTAGGGCCGCCACGGACTACCAATAGTCCGCTTCACGCTGGTGTCGCACCGCGAGTATTGTCACCTTGTTCGCAGACTCAATTTCGAATAGCGCGACATATCCCGAGGAGCCGAAGGGCACGATTAGCTCACGGAAGAATGGGCTATCCACCATATTGGCGCGTCTGCACGAAAACGGGGAAAACATCAGAATCTCGAATGCAGTGTGTATTGCGCCAAGCGCACGCTCTGCTCCTGCAACATCCTGCTCGATTAGGAAGTCGTATAGACGTAACAAGTCGTCCTCCGCTTCCCTAGTGAAGCGAACGGTGTAGCGCTGCACGGTTAGGCCGCGGACGCTTTCGCTTTTTGCAAGCGACGGCTCAACTTGGAAAAGACTCTGTCGGCGGAAACATATTTGCCGGATTTCTTCGCCCGCGCTCCGCTCGCCAACCCGCGCGCTACAAAATCTTGCTGCACTTTTCGATGAGCAATACTTTGCGCTAACGATTCCAACATAAAAGCCGACAGTGTCTCTCCATCTTCAAGCACTGCCTCTGCCTGTTGACGCAACTCAGGCGATACGCGAAGCGCAGGGATGCTGGATGTTTTCATGATCACCTCGATGCATTGCAATTGTGATGCATTATAACGGGTTTGAAAATCGCGGCGGGTGCAGTTTTGGCTAGCTAGGCAGCGCGATTCACGCGCTCAGTATCGAGCCGAACAACACGCCGACCTTCGGTTGGTCGAGAAGAGTCCAGCAGCACTCAGCTCAAATGATGATCGGCTAAAAAACCTTAACTCCGAACATCCCGCTAGAATTTTCAAGTGTTTTTTGAACGATCTTCGTACGTTCGATTGTTTTTCACGAGCGACCATATCACTCGAATCATGTGTCGGCCAAGTGCGCGAACCGCTTGATTGTGTTTCTTCCCTTCGGTGCGTTTTTTATCGTAATAGCTACGAGAGGCTCCAACAAGTGGAATATGCCGCGCCATCGCAATCATCATCGCGGCCTTGGCACGTGTATTAACCTGCCGAGCGGTGCGCGATCCAGTCTTCTTGCCCGAACTATTGTCTAGTGCCGCCATGCCGGTGTAGAGCGCCAGCCCGGCTTCACTCTCAAACCGCGCGACCGTGCCAATCTCACCGGCCAGTTCCGCCGCCGTGGTGTCGCCAAAGCCGGGGATAGAGAGCAGTGTTTGTGCCAGTGCCGAGTCGAGCGCTGCTGCTTTAATGCTGCGATCTAATGATTTGATATCAACGCGTAAGGCTTGCAGGCGCCTTGCGTCCTGCAAGATCATGTCGCCCACAATATCAATGTCTGGTGCAAATACCGCTGTGCGCTGCCAGGCTTGAATCGCGGCGGCATACTTTCGTCCGACGGCGGGTAAGGCTAGCAGGCTCTTCTCCTGTAGCCGTAGCAACTTCGGCAACTCATCGCGACAGGTTAGGAAATTCAAGAACCAAACGTTGACGACGTTACCAGTGATGCTCAATAGTTCAGGGCAGACGGCTTGCAGGTCGGCTTGAAAGCGATTGGTCAGACGAACACGCTCCTCAACGAGCTGCTTACGTCGACGCGTGAGACGTTTGAGCTTGTCGTTAATAGCCGGGGTGGGCGTGACTTCTTGCAGAGCCTCACGGGCGACTGGCATGTGGGCGGAGAGTTGAAACAGGTCAAGGATGCGTCTGGCGTCAATCGCATCGGTCTTGGCGGGGGCGGGGAAGATTTCTTTGAAACGCGCCAGCTTCAAGTTGTTGACGTTGTAGAGCGCCCAGCCGTGCCGGCGAATCTGTCCGTCGAGCGGTCGAGCCCAGCCGTTGTAGCCTTCCATGGCAACGGTGACGGTAAGCTGATGTTTTACTTCCAGCGCACCGATGCGCCGAAAGAATTGGGTAAAGCCGATCTGATGATGGTCAAGGTCAAATTCGTCGACGACTTCGCCGCTGGGCAAGCCGACGGCAACGCGATGACGTTTGCTGCCAACATCAATACCGACGCGTAGGGTATTCGCATTCATTCGTGACTCCGATTCAGAAGCGCGCAATGATAAAAATATCATCCTGACGTCTCGTCTACATTCAGAGCCACGATCACGTGGTGATTGGCACCATCCCGGCAGGCGTTTCGGATGATGTGAATGACGGAGGCGGCATTTCGGAGTCAAGTGACGTTTGTTGCCAAACCACGAACCCCTTGAGCCACACCCCCGTCAGTCAAAAATGTTACTCTTTCCAACAACGGGTGTCATCCACAAATACAATGGTAGACCCTGATGCTGCGTTGAAGGTTGGCGCGTCTGTTGAGACATCGAGTTGGCGCGCCGTATTCTCAGGGAGACATTCGGTAGCTGAATGTACGCGTTCTGGTGGCGATGCGCTCATACAACGAAATTGCCTTTTCATTCGACTGAGCCGTTTGCCAATAGACCCGCTTTGCTCCGACTAAGGTTGCTGCTGTGGACACGGCCTCAATTAGAGATCTGGCAATGCCTTGACCACGAAAGCTAGGGGAAGTGTAAAGGTCTTGCAAGTAACAGATTGAATCAACGTGGAATGTGCTTCGATGAAAAATATAGTGAACAAAGCCGACGCACTCACCTTCAATTTCTGCCGTCAGCCCGAATACTGCTTCCTCGTTTGATAACAGGCGAAACCAGTTTAATTCAGTGCACTCTGACGGCGGTGCAGCAATGCCTTCCGCAACACAGTCGGCTAGGTAGCTATTCCAAAGAGTGAGCCACGAAGCGTGGTCGGCTTCCTTCAGCGGACGCACTGTCAGGCTTGTGGTCACGGATTCCAAAGCGATAGCGGTCGAAGTTGCATTGTTTTCATTTGATTTGCCTGATCGAACCATACTGATAGAAGGCGTCCAGCAAGCACAGCGATTGGCCGAAAAATGACGCGGCTAGTTGCGAGTTTTACGGAGACATCTATTTGCAACCGCCACCCCAGCAATTTGTGGCGATGCTGCCAGGATTCAATAAGCTGAAGCTATCAGGCCTTCGCGTTTCCGATATCCAATACTCGCGGATCCCAGTAGTGACCCTGACCGTGCGCGTCCCATTTGAATCAATACTCTCCGTAAACGTCGAGCCGCGCGACTTTCCTTTGGCGTCAAGGAATTCACGAAGTTTGAGCATTGGAGGCTTTTCCGCTTTCTTGCGGTCTTCCGGCTCTTGCAAGCCATAAACGCGGATTTCTTCGACGATAGGAGGCCGGGAAGGCTCAGCACCTTGTGCCTCGCTGCACGAATAGAGCGCCCATGCGAAAGCGGGCCAAAATCTAGGCACCAGCAAAACCCAATGTTTCGGAGTGGGTTTGATTTTCATCCTAATAAGAGACTCAACATATCAAATCAGAATAGTCGCGGGAAAAGCAGCGTCTGGCCGGAAGTGTACAAGACCTTGGTCTCAAGCAATTGCTAATCAGCCCTGAGTGATCGCATCGATCACCTTCGCCGCGATGTTCTCACCCGTCTGCTCGAATATCTCAACCATACATGTCGGCGAAGTGATATTCACTTCGGTCAGATAGTCGCCAATGATATCGAGGCCAACGATGGTGAGGCCATCGCGCTTGAGTGTTGGCCCGAGTGCCTCAGCGATTTCGCGTTCACGTGGCGTGATTGGCATGGCGACAGCTTTGCCGCCAGCCGCCAGGTTGCCGCGCGTTTCACCTGCTTTGGGAATCCGTGCAAGTGCGTGATCCGCCACTTTGCCGTCG
>JBEILF010000222.1:0-4035 GCA_040379385.1 Burkholderiales bacterium
CGGGAGCCTAATATCGGAATCACCGTCGCTGAATAAAATTAATAGGTCCCCGCCTGCGCGGGCAGGTCAACTTGGGTCCCCGCCTGCGCGGGGACAG
Source organism: Burkholderiales bacterium (assembly GCA_040379385.1). Classification (GTDB taxonomy): domain Bacteria; phylum Pseudomonadota; class Gammaproteobacteria; order Burkholderiales; family Usitatibacteraceae; genus UKL13-2. Next base: position 98 of record JBEILF010000222.1, read on the forward strand.
GGTTAGTTGAAATGGTTTGTCATATTTAGTTGCCGAATCAATAGAAGTGCTCGACTCAAAAAGTCTATAATCAGCGGGTATCTCCAGCCAATAATGGCTGTAAACGCCCGTCCAATAAGGACTTCTGTGGCAAGACTTTTACTCGGCCGCAGCCGCTTCCTTTGCAAACGACAGTGCACTGCATGCCCGCTGGATGCGCAGACAAGCCTCTTCCAGTACCTCTATCGATGTCGCGTATGAGACCCGAAAGTGTGGCGCGAGGCCAAATGCAGCCCCATGTACCACCGCAACACCTTCCGCTTCTAGCAGGTAGTTGACGACATCTTCGTCATTTTTTATGGTGGCACCCGCAGGAGTGGTTGCACCGATTAGCCCGGCACAACTTGGATAGACATAGAAGGCACCTTCGGGCGTGTGGCAGGAAAGCCCTCTGGTATTGTTGAGCATCTTCACCACCAAGTTGCGGCGCTTCTTGAATTCGGCGTTGTTGCGTGGGATGAAGTCTTGCGAGCCATTCAACGCTTCGACGGCCGCAGCCTGACTGATCGAAGACGGGTTGGACGTGGATTGTGATTGGATATCCCCCATCGCTTTGATGAGTTTCTCTGGGCCGCCGGCGTAGCCAATTCGCCAGCCAGTCATGCAATAGGCCTTTGAGACGCCGTTCATTGTCAGGGTGCGGCCATAGAGTGAAGGTTCAATTTGTGCCGGTGTGGTGAACTCAAAATCGTCGTAGACCAAATGCTCGTACATATCGTCGGTCAGTACCCAGACGTGGGGGTGTCGCACCAAGACCTCCGTGATCGCCTTTAACTCGGCGCGAGTGTACGCAGCGCCGGAGGGGTTGGAGGGCGAATTCAGCAACACCCACTTGGTTTTCGGCGTGATCGCTTTTTCGAGGTCAGCAGGATCTAGCTTGAAGCGGTTTGCGGCAGAGCAGGGAACGATCACCGGGGTGCCTTCTGCCAACAGCACCATTTCTGGATACGAGACCCAATACGGCGCTGGGATGACGACTTCATCACCTTCGGACAAGGTCGCCATAAAGGCGTTGTACAGCACCTGTTTGCCGCCGGTACCGACTGTGATCTGTTTGGTTGTGTAGGTCAGCCCATTTTCGCGTTTGAACTTGGCGACGATGGCTTCCTTGAGTTTTGGCGTACCGTCCACCGCCGTATATTTGGTGTCGCCAGACTGGATGGCTTTGATAGCGGCATCTTTAATGTTCTGCGGGGTATCGAAATCTGGTTCGCCGAAGGACAGCGCGATGACACTTTTTCCAGCGGCTTTAAGCGCGGCGGCTTTTGCAGAAATGGCGATGGTGGCGGAGGGTTTGACGCGGGAGAGGCGGGCGGCGAGTTGCATGACTGGTCTCGGAAGATTAACCGCATGGTTGCGATGCGTTGAAATTATAGGCGAAGCCTTAAAACGTGTACGCTTTCGACTTTCCCTGAACATCAAACGAGCCACGATTGTGCAGATGATCGAATCGAAGTTCCCCAATATTGGCACCACCATCTTTACCACCATGTCGGCCTTGGCAACTGATGTCGGGGCCGTCAACCTCGGGCAGGGCTTCCCCGACTTTGGCTGTGACGAACGTCTGACTGCCTTGGTGAGTGAAGCGATGCGGGCAGGCCATAACCAATATCCGGCGATGGCCGGCGTGCCGATACTGCGTGAGGGCATCGCGGCAAAAGTTGCCAGCGCGTACGGCAAAGCCTACGACCCCGCCGCTGAGATAACGATTACGGCAGGTGCCACGCAAGCGATCCACACCACGCTGGCCGCTATCGTCAGGCCGGGCGATGAGGTGATCATTTTTGAGCCGGTATTTGATAGCTACGAACCGGCTATCCGAATGCATGGCGGTGTGCCGGTCTATGCACAACTGCACTTCCCCGATTACCGCCCGGACTGGCAGCAAGTGCGTTCGCTCATCACGTCGCGCACGCGTGCGGTGATGATCAATACACCGCACAATCCCACAGCAACTTGCTGGCAGCCGGAGGATTTTGATCAGCTCGCCGCCATCTTGCGCGACACCAATGTCGTTGTGATCAGCGACGAAGTCTATGAACACATGGTCTACGATGGACTTCCACATCTGAGTGTTGCGCGTCATGCAGAACTGGCCGAGCGTACCTACGTGATCTCGTCATTCGGCAAAACCTACCATGTGACCGGCTGGAAAATTGGCTACTGCATGGCACCCGCGCTGCTCATGGCGGAGTTCAGGAAGGCGCACCAGTTTGTGGTGTTCACCGTCAATTCGCCCGCGCAATATGGCATCGCAAATTTCATGCGCTTTAACACTCACCTCGACTTGCCGGCGTTTTATCAGGCCAAGCGTGACTTTTTTTTAGCAGCAGTGGCAAATTCACGGCTGCGCTGGCTGTCCTGTCGAGGCAGCTATTTTGTGTCGGCCATGTATAGCCATCTGCCAGAGTACGCGCACCTGAGTGAAGCGGAGTTCGCAATCTGGCTGACTACCAAAATCGGCGTGGCGTGTATTCCAACCTCAGCCTTTTACCACCGGCAAGTTGATCATCGCGTTGTGCGATTTTGTTTTGCAAAGAAAGAGGCGACGCTCGAATTGGCCGCCGAGCGATTGAAGACACTGTAGGAGCAGCCCGCATCCACAGCAAAACAGAAACGCCAAATTGGCTTGCCAATCGCCCAGAGGCAACGTCCTTCTAAGCATCCGGCGACCCATGAAGTATTCAGGCTAGTTGCGAAATTCGGGCGGACGTTGGTCCAAGTTTGCCTTCATGGCTTCCTGCAAATCGGTGGACATGAGCAACCCCGCATTCCAAGACGCGATGTAATTGAGCCCATCTGCAACGCTATGGGCTCGCGCATAGTTCAGCATTTCCTTGGTGCCACGGATCGCAAGTGGGGATTTGGCGGCGATGCTTGCGGCGATTTCGAGCACGGCTTTTTGTAGTACTTCGGTTGACGCGTAGACGCGGTTTACAAGGCCAACCCGTTCTGCCTCGACCGCATCGATGGACTTGGCGGTGTAAGCCAATTCACGAACGACTGCGGGACTAATGATCTTTGGCAGTCGCTGCAACGTACCAACATCTGCGGTCATGCCGATATCAACCTCTTTGATCGAGAACACCGCGTCGTAGCTTGCGTAACGCATATCGCAGCACGATACTAGGTCGATTGCGCCGCCGACACAGGCCCCATGAATGGCGACTAGTACTGGTTTTCGGCAGCGTTCGATGGAGGTTAAGGTATCCTGCAGATCGAGGATGACGTAGCGGAGATTCTCGCGCATACGCGCTTCACATGGGTCGTCGATTTGTTTGCCCATTGACATCATCATGCCCAGATCGATGCCGGAACAAAAATTGGCACCGGCACCGTCGATGATGGCGACCCGCGCTTCGGCAGTGGAATCCACCCATCGCATTGCCTGCCGAATTTCCTGCCACATCAGCGCGTTCATCGCGTTCGCTTTGTCAGGGCGGTTCAGGGTGATTCTTGCCACCTGATCAACAAGTGAGCAGGTCAGGGTGGTGAAGGTGGGTACGGTCGGTTTGGTAAGGGTCATTTGGGTAGGAGGCATTGTCGGTGTAGGAGGAGATGATAGTTGAAGCGTTTGATTTCCCGCGTTAACGAGCGACGCTGAACACCTTTAAATCATTCTGATATAATTGCAACACAGATGCATTAAAGGGTTCTCCCGAGTGCTAGGCCTCTGCCGCTGTCCTGCCAACGTTGGAATTATTCTGGAAGTCGCTGTCAATGAATCGCCAAAACTCCCAACGTCAAATCGTTCTCGCGGTGCTGATGACACTGTCATTAGCACCGGCCATCGTCCTCGCTCAATCGGCTGCACAGGCTGATCCAAAGAAAAAAATCGAAGAGATTGTGGTTGTCGGTAACCCGCTGGGGGTAACCGATGCGCGCGACGTGGTGTCGCC
>JBEILF010000223.1:0-4015 GCA_040379385.1 Burkholderiales bacterium
CGGAGTGGCGCCAATATCGGCTACCGCAGTATGGTTATCTATTGTTTAGCAATTCCATTCCCGGCGCAGGATCCGGCAAGTCAATAGAGTTGCCCTTGTTTGGCGAAGGCCAGACGCTGGACTTATGGCGCTACCGTCGCATCGTATCGTCACGCAACTGGCGCACCCCGCGAGTGGAAATTTCGCTGATCAATTGGGCGCAGAACGACTACGCCAGTGCGCCGCTGCTCGACGGCCCGATTCCCCAGTCTGATGTGGTCGCCGCCGCGAAGGAACTTACTGCCAGCTTGGTCTATTGGCTACAGACTGATGCACCAAATGCCGATGGTGGTCGTGGTAACCCAAAGCTTCAAATCGCGGCGGACGTGCTTGGCACCGACGGTTACGCGCAGCAGGTTTATGTGCGGGAATCACGTCGCATCGTCGGTCTTGATTGCCTCACACAGTCGCAGATTCTCGCGCAGCCGACCGAAGGTGGTGCTGCGGCGCCCAATGCTGTCGTTCCCAATGCTTTTATCCCATTCCACGCAAACAACAGTGTCGGAGTGGCTTGGTACAACATGGATATCCACCCCACCTGTGTGTCCGGGCATGGCATCAATGCGATGGTGCGGCCGTTTACCCTGCCGTTGGGCTGCTTTGTCCCACGTGATTGCGATAACCTGATTCCGGCTTGCAAAAACATCAGCGTCACACATTTGGTGAATGCCGCAACCCGCACCCATCCGACCGAGTGGTTGATCGGTGAAGTTGCGGCACTGCTGGCCGACTATGCACTGACGTGCGGGCAAACACCTGCTGGCATTCATGCAGGTGACGAACGCGTGCGTGAGTTCCAGCGCAAGTTATCGGCTGCCGGCATCCCCATTCGGTGGGATGACGCGCTGCTTCAGCGGCTCACGAACATGCCCGCACACTCATTGGAGGTTTGAACGACATGTCGGCACTCACTCTGCGTGGCATCACTAAAAAATTTGGCAAGACGGAAACCATTCACGGTATTGATCTGGACATAAGCGCCGGCGAATTTGTGGTGTTTGTCGGCCCATCCGGCTGCGGCAAGTCGACCCTGTTGCGCATGATTGCTGGCCTAGACGAGGTGACGGCAGGTGTGATCACCATCGGTGGCCGAGATGTAACCACCCAACCGCCGAGCGAACGCAAGGTGGCGATGGTGTTTCAGTCGTATGCGCTGTACCCGCATATGACGGTTGCCGAGAATCTCAGTTTTGGCATGCGCATGCGCGGTGTGGCAAAACACGTCATTGCGCAAAGGGTGCAGATGGCGGTGGAGATGTTGCGGCTGGCACCATACCTGAATCGCAAGCCCGGCGCGCTTTCCGGTGGACAGTGCCAACGCGTGGCGATCGGCCGTGCTCTGGTACAAGAACCGGATGTATTTCTGTTTGATGAGCCGCTATCAAACTTGGACGCCGAGTTGCGTCTGAAGACCCGTGTGGAAATTGCCGCGCTGCATAAACGGCTCGGTAAAACGATGGTCTATGTCACGCACGATCAAGTTGAGGCGATGACACTCGCTGACAAGATCGTGGTGCTGCGCGACGGCATGATTGAACAAGTCGGTAAACCACTCGATCTTTACCACGCGCCGGCCAATCTGTTTGTGGCGGGGTTTATCGGTTCACCGGCGATGAATTTTCTGGCGAGTGAAAGCTTCAGTGGCGACGCGCTACAGGGCTCATTGCAGGGCTACGCCAGGGATTGGCGAGTGAAAACAATTGGCATACGGCCGGAACACCTTGTCATCAGCGCACATGGCCCGATTGTCGGTGTGGTGACTGCGATTGAAAGACTCGGCACTACATCGTACGTCTACTTCGAGAAAAAAGGCCAGAGCCTCTGTGCGCAAGTTGCGGACGCATTGGAGTTGGCGGTCGGTGGCAACGTGCAGTTTCACGTCGCAGATAAACACGTCCATGGCTTCGATGCAGCGGGCCTACGCATTGCCAAACTCTAGCAAAGACGGGCAGCTTCGAGCAAAAGTGGCTGGAGACGACCGTCAATCAACGACTTTGTTGCGACCCGTGCAATTGGCCGGGGTGACCGCAGTGGCCGCTGCCAGGTGCCATTAATGTTCTACCGCTTCGCCGCAGACGCCGTACTTATCGTCCACTTACTGTTTATCGTTTTTGTGGTGCTCGGTGCGCTACTGGCTTGGCGTTGGCGGTGGATGCCATGGCTGCACCTACCTGCCGTGGTTTGGGGCGTTTGGATCGAGGCGACCGGAAACATCTGTCCCCTGACGCCGCTGGAGAATGGTTTGCGGCGTGCGGCCGGCGACGCGGGATATGCAGGCGGGTTTATCGAGCACTATCTTCTTACCATCATTTATCCGGCGGGTTTGACGCCGACGATTCAGTGGTGGCTTGCCGGGACGGTGGTGGTGATCAACGTTGTCGCCTATGGCTGGCTGTACATACTGCGCCAAAGACGGCGGCGCGGAGAATAGAACGACCACCTTCGACCGTCAGTCAACTAGTCGTGCTTACGAGTTGAATCCCACTCGCTCAAGAATAAATAGTGGTACGTGCCTGATTGTCGCGATTGTTATTGAGACAGCGAAGCAATGCATGCAATGAAAAACAATTTCACACCCCTACTGTTTTCCGGCACTGTGCTTACAACCGGTCAAGCGGACTGATCACGCCGCGACCAGCGACGTTCAGCACATGGGTGTAAATCATGGTCGTATTCATGCTCGAATGCCCCAACAGTTCCTGCACACTGCGGATGTCGTAGCCCGATTGAAGTAGATTGGTGGCGAAGGAGTGGCGCAGGGTGTGCGGAGTTGCGGGCTTGGCAATCTGCGCCGCGACCAGCGCCCGTTTGAATTCGCGCTGAAACGTCTGGTCGTAAAGATGATGCCGCCGCTCGATGCCGGAATGTGGGTCGACCGACACCTCGGCCTGAGGAAACACCCAAAACCATGCAAGCGTTTTCCCCGCGTTGGGATATTTCTTCTCAAGTGCGTGCGGTAGAAAAACGCCGGCACGTGAAACTGCGTTATCGCGTGTCCAAACTGCTCGTGCATGAGCTAACTGCGCTCGGAGGGGCTCCTCCAGCGTGCTCGGTAGCATGACAACACGATCCTTGAATCCTTTTGCTTCGCGAATCACAATGGCGCGATGTGCGAAGTCAATATCCTTCACGCGCAGTTGCAGCGCCTCGTTGATGCGCATGCCCGTCCCGTAAAGCAGCTTGCCGAGAACCGAGTGATGGCCAGTGAGCCGCAAAAGGATGGCGGAGACTTCGTCTGCTGAAAGCACGACTGGCAGTCGGCGGCGCACAGTTGGCCGAGTGACCTCATCGAGCCACGGTAGCTCAATGCTCAGGACCTTTTGGTAGAGAAAGAGCAGGCTGGATAGCGCGACGCGGTGTGTGGACACTGAGACCTTTCGCTCCACAGCGAGGAATGTCAGAAACGCTTCCACCTCTTTCTTGCCCATTTCCTTTGGGTGGCGTTTGCCCGCCCAACGGATGAAGAACCGGCACCAGTAAACGTAGTTCTCTTCGGTGCTTCGGCTGTAATGGAGGTAACGGATGCGCTCGCGCAGCTGGTCAAGCAACTTCAACGATTGCAAGGGCGGTAAAGCCCCGCTAGAATGCTTCGCAAATGTTGCTGTTCGCGGGGCAGCATTTGTGCCGGAAAACTTGATTTTGTTGTAACTGTACATTAATACAGTATATTTACCGAAGAGCTTGATTTCAAGATGTTTTTTCGAAATTTTCAAAACAAGTTGTACGGCAGCCCAAGTAGTTGTGGAGACTGGGTACGGTTCTACAAATTAAGTTAGGCGGCTGGTGTGGAGTGGGGCGAGTGCCGAAAGACCATCTTTTCCGAGGAGTTAATGACTATGCGTAGGAACGTTTCGTTTGGATCTCCGCTCGAGGAGATCGTTGGATACAGTCGTGCCGTTGTGATGGGCAACTGGTGCTTTTGTGCAGGTGTCACCGGGTCAGATCCGGTCACGAAGTCGATACCGGACGACATCCA
>JBEILF010000224.1:0-3990 GCA_040379385.1 Burkholderiales bacterium
CCAAAGTGATGGAAAGTTTGAAATCTGCGGTTGCTTTCCGACCGCTGATTCGCGCCGCCTTCCGTTACGATTGTGCGGCCGCGTTGGCGGCGCTTAAACAACCCGCTCTCATTACCGCTGATGGATCAGCGGTACGCGGGGATTTACCGCTGCTGGAGTTTGCGCCTGCAGAGCCGTTAACCTGCCCACCGGATCTGCTGGATAAACGTGCAGCGAGGATCGCAGCTTTTTTACACAGCTAATAGTAATAACCGAAGATGATGCCCATCTCATCTTCACTGGTCAGGCCAAAGCTGACGGTCCGATTGGTGGTGTTGTTGTAGGTGATCTCTGACATCAGGCCTTCACCCGCAGCGAGCACGATTGGCTGATTGAAGGTGAGAATGGCCGGGTGCGCCCAATCAGTGTTTTCATAAACGATTTGGCCGTCGCGTGCGCCACCGGCAATACGAATCACAAACTTCTCACCGAGTGCATGCATGTGCGAGGTCAACATCAATATTCGTGTGGTTGCCGAAAACGTAAACGTTTTCCGATGCGTGGTACGCTGGCCGGGCGGTAGCGGAATAGTGGTATTGCTCAGATTGAGTGTGCGGGCCACCTGAGTGACCTGTGAGGCATCAACTGTGTGAAGATTGGCAAAGGCTTCGCCGGTAATGTTGCTGGTACCTTTGTTTACGTAGTGAGCGTTCAAGTCCAGTCGTGCATTGGCTGGCAAGAGCAGTGCGATACCCGGCGGGAAGCTGTAGTCGCTGTCCGGCGTCATGGCACCGGCAAAAAAGGTGTGATACCCCATCGGCAGCGTGTTGACGAAATTCAGATTACCACCTGGATTACGAATATCACGCACCACATTTACCGGCGGGATGATGGCGCTCGGTATGTTGCTCTGAAAGGTGTAGAGCAGGAAGTGATGACTGTTCGCACGCATACGTGTCTCGATGCGTGAGACGTAGATTGGTGCGGGATTTTTGATTTCGCGCAAGACAAATAGCTCGCGCTCAAAGTTAGGCTGGACGGAAAACGGCTCAATGGCAAGTTGATACCCCTTCGCGGGCGGTGGCAGTGGGACAAACGGCGCGTATGCCGGCAGTGTGCGGTCATCCAACAGTTTTGCATCGATGTTGTCGCCGGTTTCCGGTGCCCCGGCTTCAATCCATCGTTTGATGAACTCGAGTTGCCCGACAGTAAGCGAGGTCGATCCAAGCGGCATCGGGCTGCCAAAGTGTTGTGGCTTAGTCGGGTCCCACAGCAATAGTTTTTGGTACAACAAGCTGTTTTCGAGATCACGCGGAACTACTTGTTTCATACCGTGCACTACCGCCATGCTATTTTTCACCGAGGCGTTGCGTAGGTTACGGTAGGCAACAGCTTCGTCAAGCACCAGACCGGACTGTGTCGCAAAGGAATTGCCGGCGGTATGACAACTGTTACAGCCCGGGGCAAAAACTTTCTGCTGTATGCGTGCAAAACTGGAGGGTGCAGCGGCCACTGGTGCGGTCACGCCGTGGAACACGCCAAAGTTGTTTGCGACCGACGGCGCAGTTCCGGCATTGCTGATCAAGGTCGGGATGGCGATATTGCGGTTCATTTGCCAAAGACTCAGAACCCCATCAGGGCGAAGCCAAACCACATCAAACACCCCGTCGCCGTTGTAGTCGCCAGTGGCATACAGTTGCCAGGTCGTATCAGTCGTTGGCAGGGTGGTGGTGGCGCTCGGCAGAGTGGTATTGGTGGAAGTACATGACGCGTTTACATCGTCCGGGTTACCGGTGAACGGCGGTAGCGTGATGCCCGCCGCACTAAGTGAAATCAGCGCGGTCTGCCCGGTGGATGGATTACGAACCAAGATGTCACCGCGACCATTGCCGCTGAAGTCGGCGAAGGCCTGTGCAGCAAACCCGGCGGGAATGCTGCCTGCCGAGTAGTTGGCGCATGTTCTGCCCGGCGTTGCCATCAACACACGGATGGAATTGTCAGGGCTGACGTAGACCATGTCGGCAGCACCATCACCGTTGAGGTCGGCGGCACCAAGTAGCTTCCATGTTAGCGGCGCGCCGCCGCGTTTGCGCACCGTTGGTTCACCGCTGGCGTTGGTAAACCAGACGTAAGAAACACCGGTATCTCCCGGTCGTGCGGGGTCAAACCCCAAATAGCGCCAGACGACATCACCGCGGCCATCACCGTCGAGGTCCCCGACGGCCTGCACGTCCCATATTTGTTTGACGCGCCGTAATGCTGTCGCGTTGTTGCTTTCAAAGTTCAACCAACTGGTGACGTCACCCGACTCGCCCTGTGCCATATTCTGAAACAGCAGGTCGGATTTGCCATTGCCATCGAGATCCGTTACGCCGACCAAACGGAAATTGCCGCCTGGATCCACCAACGCAGAAAACTGGAATTGGTCATTCACCAATCGGCCTGCGACCAACTGCGGGGTGCCTGCGACCGAGGTAGAACGTGCCAACAACACACTTTTGTTGCTGCCGTCGATATCGATGCCGCCACGCTTTGACAGCGGCACACCAACATTTGCGTGCAGCAGAAGAGGAACCGCCAGTGCGCCGAATAAGAGAATTGCCCGTGCGGCGCGATGTGCGGCGAATGACAGATTGGGTTTAGTGAGAAATGAATGCTGTTGAAACATAGCAGCCTGATCGACCGTTGATACAAGGTTATCTGAAATGCCGCTTGCACTCAAATCAGGCCAAAAAAACAAACGCTCAAAGAAAAACGCCGTGCTGGCTTAGGCCAGCACGGCGAGTCCACTCTTCGTACTAGGTGGTCCGTGGCAGGTATGAGAAGGCGCCTAGTTATTTGGGTGTACGCAACTTAGATTATTTGAAGCGATAACGCAAATCGATACCATAGGTCCGCGGCACGTTCAGATACGCGTCGGCCATACCGATACCGGCGATATCGAATGCGCCGGTGTAGTAGATCTTGTTGCCCAGATTTTTGCCCCACAGCGCGACTGACCACTTGCCGCCTTTAACATCATAGCCGACACGCGCATCGACCAGCGAGTAGGCTTGGGTTTTGATCAACTCCGACACTGCCAGGTTTTGGAAGTGGTCACCAACGCGTTTCATACCGGCATTCAGGTTGATTGTGCCGTTGGCGGTTTTGATGCGGTAGTTGGTACCGAGACCCCACTGTTGCTTCGGCGCTTGTTTGAGTGCTTTGCCGGCAAACGTGGCGGCGTTGGCCGCGCTGAAGTCTTGATACTTGCTATCCAGCGTTCCCAAGTGTCCGCTGATTTGCCAGTCCGGCGTAACCTGCGCCACCGCCTCCAGTTCGAAACCCTTGATCAGGGCACTGGCCGCATTGGTCAGGTTCGACACACCATTGGCATCAAATGCCGTTAGTTGCAAGTCCTTGTAGTCATTGCGGAAGTAGTTGATGTTGAATCGTACTTTGCCGTCGGCTAACGTGGTCTTAAAGCCGACCTCGTAGGACTTCACCGTTTCCGGCTTCAGCGTGGTGAATTGCGCGACCGAACCTGCGCGACCATTAAAGCCACCACTCTTGAAGCCGGTGGATGCCGATGCATATGCCAAGAGTTCTTTGCTTAACTGCGCGTCTAGTCCTAGCTTCCAGTCGGTATTGGTCCAAGTGTTTGACTTTGCAACTCGGAATGCTTCAGTACCGTTGGTACGAATCGATATGATCGAAAAATCTTTTGATTCGCGGCTCGAGCGCATACCTGCGGTGAGTTTCCACACCGGGTTCAAGCGGTAGTCCGCCTGGCCGTAAAGGGCCGACGCCTTGACGGTTTGTGCCAGCAGATTGGTGGCACCCGGTGCAAAGATGTCTTGCCGGGTCGGCTGGTCATTTTGCTCTTTGAAGGCAAACAAACCGGCTGTCCAAGACAGTGCGCCTTTTCCGGTCGAGATCAGTTGCGATTCAAGGCTATTCTGGCTCTGCCGCTGGTCTTGGAACAAATGGAAGCGGGTCTGCGCCGTCCCATCGAGATCGATTGCCAGCGCA
>JBEILF010000225.1:0-3943 GCA_040379385.1 Burkholderiales bacterium
CAGATTGGTGGGGTATCAAGGCGGGGCTATACGAGGGCAACATCGAAACGGTCGACTATCGTCCCATTCAAAATGCGGCGACACGGATGGCAGCGTTACGTTCCGGGCAGATCGATTTTGTTCTCGACCCGGCTGTGCAGGATGTCATCAGCATGCGTCGCGACAAGTCGCTAAAAATCTGGGAAGGACCCGAGATTCGTTTGATTTATCTGGGCTTTGACCAAGCGCGCAACGAGTTGTTGTATTCCGATGTGAAGGGTAAGAACCCCTTTAAGGACCGCCGTGTTCGTCTTGCCGCCTATCAAGCCATTGATGTTGAGGCATTGAAGACGACAGTCATGCGAGGCTTATCTCGGCCTACCGGCATTGCGTTGCCGAGTGCGAGCGGCGCGGGGGTACCCGCTTCCATGGATGTCCGTCATCCTTATAGCGTGACAAAAGCAAAACAGTTGTTGAACGAAGCGGGTTATCCCAATGGTTTCGGGTTTACGTTAACCTGCCCGAACGATCGTTACCTCAACGACGAAAAGTTATGTGTGGCGATTGCCGGCATGTGGGCGAAGATCGGGCTGCGGGTAAAAGTGGAACGTATGACCAAGGCGAATTTTTTCCCGAGGGTACAGGGGCGCGACGCTACTGCCTTCCTCGCCGGGTGGGGCGGTGGCTCGACCGATGCCATCTTCTTTCTCAAACCCATCATTCACAGCAAAGATAGCAAGGGCGCTGGCGAATCGAATTACGGTGACGCAAGATTTGAGGCGCTCGATGTATTGATCGATAAGCTGGAGGGCGAGATGAATCCCGCGCTGCGGCAGAAAATGATCAACGATGCGGTAAAAATGATTCACGATGAAGTGCATACTATTCCGCTGCACACCCAGGTCATTCCGTGGGCGTCGCGTAACAACATTTCGCTCGTGCACCGACCGAACAACGTGCTCGGGCTGATCTGGGTAAAGGTTAATTGACCAACTCGTTTATTGGCGGGCCGTTTAGAGCAAAAACGGCTGAAGATACCCGCCGCTACTAGAATTTGTCGCTTCCAAACAAGTTTTGTGCCAACAAAAACGCCAATTCGCTTCAAGCACCCGTCACAGCAAACCGTTAACGACCTGCAGGGTGGCAGTCGGCTGGTGATTGCCGGTGTACAAGGCATCACCAACATCGTCGAATCGATGCACCGCAATGTGTCGGGGCTGGCACCTATCGCCGGAGCGAGCCACTCCGGGCCAATGCGCGGCATCACCGGTTTTGTCTATCGCCGGGTGCGTGGTGCGACCGCGCTGGTCGGCCTCGGGCTTGACGCGGCGTTCTCGCAGCTCGCCAAACGTATTCCCGCTGACGCTGCGTCAGCCCGACGCAGCGATGCCGGCGAAGCGGCGCGGGCTGCGGCGAACGGGTTGTTTGGCGATTATTTGGCCGAGACAAACAATCCGCTCGCCATTCAGATGTCGCTTCGCGCGGCTGACAAATCCAGTGGCATCGCTATCCCGATTCAACGTGACGGGCTGCGGGCGTTATTGGCGCGGGCGAACAGCGCTGGTAATGGTTCGAAACTCCTCATCATGGTGCACGGTTTGTGCATGAATGATCTGCAATGGCGGCGTGATGGGCATGACCACGGCGAATTGCTTGGCGCTAACAAACGCGCGACCGTACTCTACCTGCACTACAACACCGGCCTGCATATTGCAGACAATGGCCTGCAGTTCTCCAACCTGCTCGAAGCATTGTTCCAAGAGTGGCCGGTTCCGCCAAAAGACATCACTATCATCGGGCACAGCATGGGTGGGTTGGTTGCGCGCGGTGCCTGCGAAGTGGCGCGGCGCACCAAGCAGACTTGGCTCAAACGACTGAAGGCGCTGGTGTTTCTCGGCACCCCGCATCGCGGCGCACCGCTGGAGCGGGCAGGGCGCGGGGTCGACCTGTTGCTTGGCGCGAGCCCCTACACGGCACCGTTTGCCAGAATCGGTCTTACCCGCAGTGCCGGCATCCAGGATCTGCGGCACGGTCGCTGTATCGACCCCTCGCCAATGCACGGACACGCGTTGCTACCAGCTGGTGTGGCGTGTTTTGCCATCGCCGCGAGTCGCCAAAGGCCGCCTACCAGTGCGGGTGTCGGTCGCCACGGCGACGGCTTGGTGCCCATCGCCAGCGCTCTGGCGCTGCCCTTGCCAACATCTCACCAAGCCATCTTCTACGAGATGAATCATTTCGATTTGCTCAGCAGCAGGGCGGTCTGTGACAGAATTGGCCGGTGGCTGTGAAAACATTTTGTTGAGGCCGGCGACTGCGAAGCGTTGCAAAACACTAAGGGATCAAAATGGCAAAACCGAACTATCAGTTTGAAAAACGTCAACGCGAGTTGGAAAAGAAAAAGAAGAAGGAAGAAAAACTTGCCAAACGATCCGCGACCGGCGGTAGCCGTGAGCAGGTGGCGCACGAGCTAAGTGAGGATGCAGAGGCGTCACAGCCCGCGCGACCGAATTAGGCCTATGACGTGAGCCTGTTGCGACGGTACCAGCAATAGGGTTTGCAATCCTGATCGAATGTGATGCAAAGGGGGGGAAATGAGGCAGATTCTGCGAGCGCTCGGTTGGGTTGTGTTTGCGGCAATTTGTGGTGGAGCGGTCGGTGCACAAGGCCCGGCACCCCCGGCTAACAAGGGCACGCCGGTCGCACAATTCAAGGCGCTGGTTGAAGCCACCTGGCAGCGAGACCTTGCCGCCTCTCCCCTTACCGCAACCTATTACGGTGACACGCGGTTTAATGATCTCTGGCCGGATGTTTCGGCGGCGGCTTACGCCAGCCAACTAGCGGCAAACAAGCGAGCGCTCGACACGCTCAGGCGGATTGCGCGCGGTCGGTTGCCGGTTGCCGAACAGCTCAACTACGATTTGTTCAAGCGCGAGCTTGAGTCCCGAATTGCGGAGGCCGCCTTCAAGCCGTGGTCTTACGCGATGACGATGCGCGAAGGGCCGCAGACGGCCAATGAGGTGGCGGAGATCATGCCTTTTGCCACCGTCGCCGATTACGAGACTTGGCTCAAGCGTTTGCGCGCGCTTCCCGCCTATCTGCTGCAATACGAAGAGCTGCTGCGCACTGCCGTAACAGAAGGGCGCACCCAGCCACGCGGATTGATGCAACGTGCCTTGCCGATTTTGCAATCGCAGGCGAGTGCGACTGCTGATTCCAGCCCGTTTATGTCGCGCTTTAGTCGTATCCCGGACACGATTCCGAAGGCCGACGCTGAGCGTCTGCGAGCCGCGGCGGTTGAGGTGATCGGCAAACAAGTAATACCGGCGTATCAACGCTTCACAGCGTTTTTCCGCAGTGAATATCTGCCGAAATGCCGCGAGTCGGTCGGTATTTGGGATACGCCCGATGGTTTGGCGTACTACAACAATCGCGCGTTTGATCACACCACGACGACCTTAACCCCTGACGAGATCCATGAGATCGGTCTCAAAGAAGTCGCTCGAATTCTGACCGAGATGCAGACCGTCATGGACCGCGTGGGCTTCAAGGGTACGCGACAGGAATTCTTTCAGTTCTTGCGCACCGATCCACAGTTTTATTTCACCGACGCGGATGACCTGTTTCGTGCCTATGTCTATACCACCAAAATGATCGAGCCCGAGCTGCCAAAGTTATTCGGCAAGCTCTATCGCACGCCGGTCGGCGTGAAGGTCATTCCAGCGACCAGCGCGCCCAATACCACCACCGCCTATTACAATGGCCCGTCGATAGATGGTAAACGCGCCGGCTATTTTTACGCCAACCTCTACCGACCCGAAGTGCGGCCGAAGTACGAGATTGAAGTGCTGACTGCGCATGAGGCTATCCCAGGGCACCATCTACAAATTGCACTGGCACAAGAGCAGGGCGAGCTTCCCAAGTTCCGGCGTTTTGCCGGCTACACCGCCTACATTGAAGGCTGGGC
>JBEILF010000226.1:0-3933 GCA_040379385.1 Burkholderiales bacterium
ACCTCACGCGCTTTCACCTATAAAGTGGCGAATATGCTGGACCAAGGTCGTGGCCGTGCGGCGCGTAAAGACGCCGCCGCGTGTATCATGTATGCGTCGGAGTCAGCGGTGCGCGGGACCCACGAAGCCATCCAGTGTTTAGGCGGTAACGGTTACATCAATGAATACCCGACCGGACGATTGTTTCGTGATGCGAAGCTCTACGATATCGGTGCGGGAACAAATGAAATTCGCCGGATGTTGATTGGTCGGGAGTTGTTTGGGGAGAGCGCCTGATGAGCGTGTCTCAATGGCTTGTGGTCTTGCTCGTGGGCTACGCCGTCACGTTTCTCATCGTGTTTGCAGTCCGCTTCGTCTCGCCCCAACGAAACCTAAAGGTGCGTGTCGTTGCGGGTCGGGTCGAGGGGACCGCTTGGATAGTAGGATTTATTGCAATTGCTGGTGTGACTCTCTACAAGAACTGGTGATGCACTCGGTGCTTACTCATGTCATTTTGCTCGTATTAGTTATCGCACCGGCTTAGTTACGTAACCGCGCCGGTGCCTAATTTTTGATTTAACTTGGAGACCGGCGTAGTTACGTAACTTAGCCGGTGCCACAAATTGAAAGGTGTTCTCATGTCTGATTCCGTTGTCATCGTCGCCGCAAAACGTACCCCGATTGGTTCCATGAACGGCCAATTGGTTGGCCTCACCTCCCCGCAGTTGATGTCCACCGCGATTAAAGCGGCGGTTGCGGCGTCCGGCGTTAAAGCCGAAGACATTACCGAAGCGATCATCGGGTGTGTGTTGCCAGCAGCCCTCGGCCAGGCACCTGCACGCCAGGCGGTGCTCGGTGCAGATTTGTTGAAGACGACAGCGTGTACCACCGTGAACAAGGTGTGCGGCTCCGGCATGAAGACCACCATGATGGGTTACGACGCGATCATGGCAGGCTCGGCATCAACGGTTCTGGTCGGCGGTATGGAAAGTATGAGCAATGCCCCGCACATGCTACCAAAAGCGCGTCAAGGTTATCGTTATGGTCACTTCAAGGCGCTTGATCACATGGCTTTTGATGGTTTGGAGAACGCCTACGACGGAAAATCGATGGGCATCTTTGCCGATGCCACCGCCGCCAAGTACGGCTTCACGCGTCAAGACCAAGACGCATTTGCCGCCGAGAGTGTGAAGCGTGCGCAAGGTGCGGTTGCCTCGGGTGCGTTCAAAGATGAAATCGCCGGTGTGACCGTTACGGTGAAAGGCGTTGACACTGTGCTGGCGACTGACGAGCCTCCGGGCCTCTGCAAACCGGAAAATATTCCGTCACTCAAGCCCGCCTTCAACAAAGATGGCACCGTCACCGCCGCGTCCTCCTCCTCCATTTCAGATGGCGCGGCGGCGCTGATTTTGATGAAAGAATCCGACGCGATTGCCAAGGGTATCAAGCCCATCGCACGTATCGTCGGCCACGCACAAAATGCGCACGAACCGGAATGGTTCACCACCGCCCCGGTTGGTGCCATCGACAAGCTACAGAAGAAACTTGGCTGGGGCCCGGACAACGTAGATCTGTACGAAATCAACGAAGCCTTCGCGGTGGTGGCGATGGCAGCGATGAAGGACCTCAATCTGCCGCATGCCAAAGTGAACGTCAACGGCGGCGCGTGCGCGCTCGGCCACCCGATCGGTGCGTCCGGCGCACGCTTGATCGTCACGCTGTTGCATGCACTGAAAGCCCGCAGCGGTAAGCGCGGCATTGCATCCCTTTGTATTGGTGGTGGTGAAGCGACGGCAATTGCTGTTGAATTAGTTTAGTAAACCCTAGTATTGGCGGTCATCTTCAGGCATTTATGCTTGAAAATGCCCGTCCTTATTGGGCTTTATAGGGATTTATAGGACCTTATTGGACTTCGAGCATTCTATGCAATCGGTATTGATCATCGGCGCGTCACGTGGCCTCGGTTTGGAGTTTGTCCGGCAATACCGCAAAGCGGGGTGGTTGACCCTAGGTACCTGCCGCTCACCAGAGCAGGACGCGCTCCTGAATGCGGAAGGCGCTACTGCCATCCGCTTAGATGTTTCCGACCCCGATAGTTTTGCCGGGCTCAGCCGTACGCTGGTCGGCACCAGTATTGATGTCTGTATCTACAACGCCGGCGCTTTTGGCTGCCGCGAGGGGCCGTCAGTTGCGCCGAGCAAAGAGGTGTTTGACCAAGTCATGCATGCCAATGTGTTTGGCGCGATGCAGGCGATCCCGGCGGTCGCACCAGCCCTGCTCAAGTCCAAAGGGAAATTTGTTTTCATCTCCAGCCGCATGGGTTCGATTGGATTGATGGCGAGCGCGGCCGCTCCAACCTACCGCGCCAGCAAGGCCGCACTCAACGCTGTTGTGAAGGCGGCTTCCATCGAGTACGGGCCACAAGGCATCACCGCCTTTGTGATGCATCCGGGCTGGGTAAAAACCGACATGGGTGGCGCTAATGCCGATATCGAGCCAGCCGTAAGTATCGCCGGCATGCGCCGTGTCATCGCTACTGCTACACCTGAATCAAACGGCCGATTCTTCAACTACGACGGAGCTGAACTCACATGGTAGGCAAACAGATCACAGCATTAGTGGCCGTATGGTGCGTAGCGTTGTTGCTTGGCGGCTGCGGCAAGGGGCCGGCAACTGCTGAGCCCAGCGACAAACAGCGCGCAGAGAGCCGCGAAAAAGCCAAAGAGTCGCCGGTGTTTGGCACCCAAGTACAAGCGCTCGATAAAGCGAAAGCCACGGCCGATGAGGCCACCAAGGTCGCGGCAGACCGGGCGAAAAAGGCTGATCAATAATGCGCATGATGGCATCCAACGATTTCTTAACCGAAGACCAGTGCGCGATTCGCGACATGGCGCGTGAATTTGCGCGGAACGAACTTGCACCACACGCCGCACAATGGGAGCGAGACAAATGGATTCCCGATGCGGTTGTCACCCAGATGGGGGGGCTTGGTCTACTCGGCATGACCGTCGGCGAGGAATGGGGTGGCTCGTTTTCGGATTACGTCGCGTATGCGTTGGCGATTGAAGAGATTGCCGCCGGTGACGCTTCAACCTCAACACTGATGAGTGTGCACAATTCCGTCGGCTGCGGGCCGGTGGACGCGTGGGGAACGCAGACGCAGAAAGAACGCTGGTTGCGTGACTTGGCGACTGGCAAAAAGATTGGCTGCTTTTGTTTAACTGAGCCGCAAGCGGGCTCGGAGGCAAACAACCTAAGAACCAAAGCGGAATTAAAGGATGGCAAGTGGATCATCAACGGTTCCAAACAATTCATTACCAACGGTAAACGTGCGAAGTTGGCCATTGTGTTTGCCGTCACCGATCCTGAATTCGGCAAAAAAGGCATCTCGTGTTTTGTCGTGCCGACCGATACACCGGGATTTAACGTCGGACCGATGGAAAAGAAGCTCGGCATTCGCGCATCCGATACCTGCCCCATCAGTTTGGTCGATTGCGCGTTGCCGCAGGATCATATGCTTGGCCCGCGTGGCAAAGGCCTCGCCATTGCGCTGTCGAATCTCGAAGGTGGTCGTATTGGCATCGCCGCGCAAGCACTCGGCATCGCACGCGCCGCGTTGGAGGCGGCACTCGCCTACGCCAAAGAGCGCAACCAGTTTGGTAAGAAGATTGTTGAGCATCAATCGATCGCCAACATGTTGGCCGATATGCACACGCGTATCAACGCAGCGCGATTAATGATTTTGCATGCGGCAAAAATGCGTGACGCCGGGCTTCCTTGTTTGTCAGAGGCCTCTCAAGCAAAGTTGTATGCGTCCGAGATAGCGGAGTGGGTGTGCAGCAAGGCTATCCAGATTCATGGCGGGTATGGCTATCTAGAAGACTATCCGGTTGAGCGCTTGTATCGGGACGCCAGAATCACCCAGATTTATGAAGGTACCAGTGAAGTCCAGCG
>JBEILF010000227.1:0-3932 GCA_040379385.1 Burkholderiales bacterium
CGCCGGGGCGACATTTTTTATATCGCTACTGTCGCGGCCGTCGCCTTTAGTCTAATGAACGCTGTGCCACGAGGCTCAAGTTTCCTTCGGCTCCGCAGTAACACGCGCAGCCATCATGCCCTCAATTTCCGTTTCGCTATACCCCACCTCGCGAAGCACCTCGCGGCTGTGTTCTCCCAGCCTGCCGGGCAGCGAACGGATCGACGTTGGTGTTTCGCTCCATTCGCCCACCGGCGCGGTGGCGCGAATGCGGCCTTCAGTCGGGTGATCAAACTCCGGGAAAAACCCAATCGCCTGCATATGTTCATCTTCCAGCAGCGAATCGATGGTGTGCATGGTAGCGAATGGAATGTCCGCTTTTTCCAACAGCTCACGCCAGTAGGCAGTGGATTGGGCTTCAATTGTTTCAGCCACAAACGCATAGACCTCCGCAATATTGGCCGCGCGCTGGGTGTGTTCCGCAAACTTGGGGTTCGATTTCAGATCGGGGCGACCGATGGCATCAAAAAACGCCGCCCAGTGTTTGTCGTTATAGATCAGCACACACAAATATCCATCGGAGGTGGAGTAAGGCCGACGATGCGGCGCAATCAGGCGCGCATAGGCCGTCTCGCCCAGCGGCGGGTTGAAGGTCTTGCCCGCCATATGGTCGCCCAATACAAACTGCGACATTGCCTCAAACATGGTGATTTCGATCGCCTGGCCTTCGGCGTTCGGTCCGCCGCGTTCACGATGGAACAACGCTGCCAACACCGCATTGGCGGTGTGCAAGCCAACGCTGCGGTCACCAATGGTCACCGGCGAATAACGCGGCAAGTCACCAGTTTGGCGCTGGCTCAGTGAGGGGATGCCGGCGATACCCTGAATCAAGTCGTCATAAGCCGGCCGTCCTGCATAAGGTCCCTTCTCCGAGTAACCAAATGCACCGACGTAAATAATGCGCGGGTTGACCTTCTTCACCTCCGCGTAGCCGAGCCCCAATCTCGCCATGGATTGTGGCCGCACGTTGTAAACCAACACATCCGCCTCCGCCGCCAACCGTAAACACGCCTCCAGCCCTTGCGGCTTTTTCAGGTCGAGCACAATAAAGCGTTTGTTGCGATTTAAGTGCAGATGGATGTGCCCCATGCCGGGATTTTTCATCGGCCCGACCCAGCGCATATTGTCGCCCGCGTGAGTTTCCACCTTGATCACGTCAGCACCCATATCGCCAAGGATTTGAGTGCAGTACGGCCCCATGATCACGCTGGTGAGGTCGAGTACTTTGATTCCATCGAGTGCGCCGGGCATGTATCAGTTTCCTAAAGTCGTTTATTGGCGGGAATTTTCAAGCATTTTTGCTCGGAACGGCAATCCCGGCGGGGGCTCTAAACAATGCGAGTCTGATTCTTGTAGCACCACTTTAAGCCTCTCGCCCCGGATTTAGTCCGGGGCCCAATTTTCCCTGCATCCCACACAACCCTCGCATCAGCCCCCCTCTAACCCTGTCGCCCCGGAAAGCCCGTTTTATTTACGATGGATTGGCTAGTCCGACGTGTTTGGTTTCCTACGCGGACAGGTGTGGAATTTTCCCAAAACCGCGTTCACAATAGCTACCCGAAAACCAAGATCACCCCACGGAGACACACATGCCCATCTACATACGCCCCGAAGACATGGCCGCCGCAGGCGCATCAGCCGACGTTATCTGCATCGGTGATTCGTGGTTCTGGCATCCGTTCGGAAATCTCACGCCCACGCTCAACAATATATTCGCGATGCAAAATATCTTGTTGATTGGTGAATCGGGCGAAGAAGCGGCGGGCCTGGTGGATCCGAGGAAGCCGTACCTCGCCCAATTCAAAAGCGCCCTGACGGAGTGCGCAGGAACAGTGAGGCATGTTTTTATCAGCGCGGGCGGAAACGACTTCGCCGGCCTCGATGATTTCACGACGATCCTAAATGACCCATGCACCAATGCGCCAACACCAGCAGCGTGCTACAACCAAACTGCAATGAGGGGCATGTTTGACCAAATCAGCCGCGACATCGGCACACTGATCCAAGAAGTCGCCGCCCGCGTGCCGAACGCGCGGGTGCGGCTGCACAACTACGACTACGCCATCCCGGACGGACGTCACGCGATCGGCGGCGGCAACTGGCTGAAGGCTCCGATGGACAAGCGCGACGTCCCGCAGCCGGGAACCCTGCAGCGCGGCGGATTTCGGCGCGAAGTGGTGGCAACACTGGTCGACACCTTCGGGCACTGGCAATCCGAGCTTGCCAATCAATCCGCAAACACCCCGTTCGTCCGAACCTCTGGCACGATCGCCGATAACCAATGGCTTGATGAACTGCACCCGAGTCCGGCCGGGTTCAAAAAGATTGCCAAGAAGTTTGCCGCCTAGCGCGGCCTGGCATGCCGCACCAAGCCAGACTTTTTGTCCCAGCCGCCACCCATATTCGGCTTTAGCGGCTGCGGGTTTCTGATCTAGCAAACCCTAATATTGACGGGCATCTTCAAGCATTTTTTTGCTTGAAACAGCAAGCTGGGCGGGGACTGTTGAAAAATGCGAGGCCAGTTTTGTCGCTTTATGCGTGAGAAAGTCCGCCACATCTAGAGCTTGGGGCGGATTCAACGCGTAAGCGCAACAACTTTACGCACGGCAGGAAGTGGCGGCATCTCAACAGGCAACCTGCTATGATTTCCGTATTCATAGTCTTTTTGCGAGCGCTCCATGACCCTCGATGAACGCATCACATTTAACGCGAACCAATGCGGCGGTCGCGCCTGCATCCGTGGGATGCGTATTCGAGTCGCCGATATTCTGGAAATGCTGGCGCAGGGAGTCGAGGAAAAAACTATCCTCGCTGACTTCCCCGATCTTCAGGCAGACGATATCCGCGCCTGCCTTCACTTCGGTGCACAACGCAGCGGCATCGCCCGAATTGCCGCATGACGCTTTGGCTTGATGCCCAGTTACCGCCGCATCTCGCAGGGTGGATTGAACAAACCCTTGAAATCAGCGCGATAGCACTTCGCGACATCGGCCTCCGGGACGCTACCGACCGCGCTATTTTTGATGCCGCCAGGAATGCGGATGCCGTGCTGATCAGCAAAGATAGCGACTTCGTGGAGTTGGCGATGCGCCTTGGTGCGCCGCCGAAATTGATTTGGCTGAGGTCCGGCAACGTGAGCAACGCTGCGCTTCAGGCGCTATTCACCGCGAAGCTGCATGAAGCGATTCAACTCTTAGATGGTGGCGAATCTGTTGTGGAGTTGGGCTGAGGCGGAAAAATCATCGCCAACCAGTGTGATGTTGGTGAGGTAATTCTTACCATCGGCGGCAGTTATCGAGGATTCCTCGGTAACTGACTTCTCCTCTAGTTCCAGTCCGCAAAGATGTTCTTAAGGCGGAGCCCCATCGAGTACCTTGATTCCATCAATTTCGCCGGGTATGTTTAATTCCTAACGTCTTTTATTGGCGGGCGTTTTGGGACATTTTTGCTCGGAACGGCACGCTGGAAGCGGGCTTTTTTAGATAAAGCGAGCCTGGCCGTCATGGCACTACCTTAAGCGTGTCATCCCGGCGAAGGCCGGGATCCAAGGTGTATGTTCAATCGTTTCGCAAACTTGGGCCCCGGCCTTCGCCGGCGAGATAATTTTCTTATTGCCATCCAATCCTGCATCCCACACAACACTCGCTTCAGCCCCCAACCTTAAAACTGTCGCCCCGTTGAAGAACGGGGCCCATACATGGACGCCCCCGGTTTGCAAGATCAATCTTTTCATGATGACGACACACGGAGTCGATTGCAGCCCTACATGAGGTCGTTGTTGCCGCCGTCGAATAGGGCGGTGACCGACGCTTCATTAGCTCCCCGCCTGCGCGGGGACAGGTGGAATTTGCGATTGATTCACTATGTTTAACTTCCGAATCAATAACAACTCC
>JBEILF010000228.1:0-3895 GCA_040379385.1 Burkholderiales bacterium
ACCATTAATGTTGGGATCGATCGAATGTTGAATGCCGCGCCGAGCTCTTGCTCGGCTTCGGTATTGATCTTGGCGAACACGACATCTGGAAACTCTTCGGCAACCGCTTCGAAGGTTGGCGCAAAGGCGCGGCATGGCCCGCACCATGGCGCCCAGAAATCGATGATGACCGTCTTGCCGCCTTCAATGGTCGCGTTGAAGTTTTCTTTTGTCAGCTCCAGTACCGCCATTGACTATTCCTCAGTTATTTGCATGCTGCGGGTTGATCGCGCCAGCGAAGGGCTAACGCGTTGCTGCTGCAAATTTTGCCACGCGCGCACCTAGCTCCTCCAACCCTTTCGCCTGACGCTCATTAGCAATGGATCCATCCGCATGAAATAGCTTGTCGGCAGCCGGTACCGCAACGACCGGCAGCACCATCGAGCCAAGGTTGGAAAAAATAAACGACACATGCGGTAGTGCCCTTATCGTGCCGAACGCGCCGACGGATGCACCGAGCAGCCCGACCACCTTGCCCTCAAATGGCATGCGCCCGCCACCTACGCCGACGCCTTCGGCAACAGATTGCGACAGCCAGTCGATGGTGTTTTTAAGCAGCGGTGTGATCGAGGAATTGTATTCGGGACTTGCAATCAGCAGCCCGTGCGCAGGACGCATCGCCTCGCGCAAGCGGCGCACGTTGTCCGGCACGCCCTCGATCGCATGCTGGTCCGCGTCATACAGCGGCATCACATACTGACGCAGGTCGATGACCTCCACCTCGGCCCCGGCCTTGGCGGCACCGGCGACCGCAAGCGTCAGCGCGGCACGGTTCAGGCTGCCATTTCGGTTACTTCCCGCGAACGCGATGATGGTTGGTTTACTCATCATTTTTCCATTTTCATTAACAGCCAACGCGGCAGCGGCATGCACAGGAGTCATGCATCCCGCTGCGCTTCAATCCGGCATCGCTGCCGGGAACAACAAAACTATTCGGTCTTGATCGCTTCAATTTGGATCAGCAAACGGATGGCATCTGGGATGCCCGGCAAACCATAACTCATATCGTATTGGCTGCGCGTGATCGTGGTTTCGAAGTCACCACCACACACTTCACGCTTGACAAACGGGCTCATATAGCAGTTGAAGGCGGTTGCTTTCAACGTCACCGGATTGGTCTTGTCGCGCATCGTCAACGTTCCGGCGACTTCAACCACCTTGTCACCGTCAAACTTAAAGCCCGTACCGACAAATTTGGCTTCCGGAAATTTCTCGGCAGCAAAAAAATTTTCGCCGGTCAAATGTTTATCAAACGCAGCGACACCCGTATTCATCGACTTCATGTCAATCGAGATTTCAGCCTTGCCCGTTTTCGCTTGGCGATCAATAGTGATGGAGCCGCTCTTCTTGTCGAAGCGGCCACGCGAAGTCGATGTACCGAAGTGTTTTGCCTCCCACGTCACAAATGTGTGTGTCGGCTCGACGATATAGGTCGCAGACTGCGCTTGGGCAGATGGGCTTGCCATTGAAAAAACGAGGGCGGTTGAGACGACCGCAGCAACTGTGATGGCTGAGAGTTTCATGCGTATTTGTCCTTACGTGGTTGAAAAACAGGTTGGAATCGGTCTTGCCAGAAAATGGCGCTAAAGAGGGGGCACACCGGTCAGTGCTAACTTGATGTTGACCACAACTTCGTTGGCAACGAGTGATACGTCATTCCATTCGCCGTCCCCAATTTTGAAATCAAGGCGCTTAAGAGTGAAGCTACCCACCGCGCGCGTGACGCCGGCCGATTGCGTAAGGGTCATGGGAACCACGACATTTTGCGCGATTCCTTTGATGGAAAGCTTGCCCGAAAACTCAAACTTACCGCCGCCTAGCGCCCTCACGGCATTCGAGGTGAAATTTGCTTGCGGCATCTTCTGCGAGTTAAACCATCCCGGCTTTTTCAGCTCTGCCTCGGTTTCGCTATTGCCGATGTCCGCGCTCAAGAGATCTACGTTGAAGTTGACTTTCGCCGCCTCAACTTTCTTCGGATCAAAAGTGACTTCGGCGTCAAACTTCTTAAACTTCCCGCCGACTGGTACGCCAAACTGTTTACTGACGAACGCAATTTCACTCTGGGCGGGCACCAGCCGTTGCTGTGCACTTGCGAGGCTCGGCAGGGTAAGTAGCATCAGAACACCTGTGGCAGCCAAGATTTTGCGAATTGATGATTGAACCAGTTCCATTATTTATCTCCAGTCATATTGGGTAGCATGCGGCCCATCAGATTGTCATCGTCCATCAGCAGATGTTTCACAACCGCGAGGACATGTAACGCTACGACGGCGGCAAGCGCATAGGCTGCCATCCAGTGCCATGGCTTCAAGAACTCCGCCAGCTCGCGATCCTTGGGTACAAAATCTGGCAGCGGAATCCAGCCGAACCAGACAATCGGAAATCCAGCCGCCGAGCTATATGCCCAACCCGTGAGTGGTACGGCGAAGAACAAAACGTAGAGCAGCAGGTGCGCTACATTTGCCGCGCTGGTCTGCCATTGCGGCATGGTCGGAGGTAGCGGCGGCGGCGCGTGCCTGAGCCGCCATAACAAACGAAGCGCCGCAAGCGCGAGGATGGCGACACCAGCCCACTTGTGCCAGTTATACAGCTTGATGCGCGTCGGGCTCATGGTCAAACTCACCATGTAGAGACCAACCGCAAAGGAAGCTGTGATCATCACCGCCATTAACCAATGGAACAAAATGGCAACGCGGTCGTAACGAGGGGACATTGGGTTCTCCATATTGTTTGCATCAGCCCGTTGTCGGTCGATTCAAAAATTCGACCTCCACTTCCACTTCCACTTCGTCCCCAACCAGCGGGATCAGTTTGGTCATTCCCCAGTCGCTTCGTTTGAGCGTCGTTTTCGCTGAGAAGCCAATTGCATTCGCCTGCATGAATGTGTTGTACAGTCCACCATTGAACGTGACGTCCCAAACGACTGGCTTAGTTACGCCGCGCATCGTCAGGCCGCCTGACAGCCGATACCGATTACCGCCGACAGCCTCCATTCCGGTCGAGCGAAAACGAATTGTGGGTTGCTTGGTACCATCAAACCATTCGGCATCCATCAACTGTCGGTTAAAGGGGACAATTCCGGTATTGACTGACGCAGTCTCGATGGTGAATTCAACACTCGATGAGGCGGCGGAGCCGGGACGAAAATCAAGTTTTCCGTCCATTTTGTCGAAGCGCGCGGTGTAGCGCGACAGGCCCATGTGGGCAACGCGCCACACCACAGAGGCATGCGTACGATCAAGCATGTATTCGCCCGCCGGCTGCGCACTGAATACTTTACTCAGCGCAGGCGACGGCTCTGCGCCAATGACTTGCGCAATTGGCAGCGTGGCGAGGCCGATAACAATGACGAGCGATGACACCAAACTGCGATCACCGGATAACATTTTTCGTGTGAGCGCATTCATCTCAGACTGCCAATTGGCCCATATGGCCATTGCGATAGGCAGCCTCGGCCGCCCTTAGTTGTTCGACGGAATTCATGACAAACGGGCCATGGAACAGTAGCGGCCCTTCTGCCGGTGCGCCCCCCAGCAACATGACATCCAGCAGCATTGCACTGGTATTGGTAAAACGCACTACATCCGCATCGCTGTCATAGACCACCAGAGACCCCGCAGCTAGATGCTGTAACCCGGAAGAGAACGCGCCACTACCACCCATGAGGTATGACGCCATTTCAAAGCCGGGTGGAATCTTAGCGGAGAATGATTTGCCAGGCTCGACGCTGACATGACAAAACATCGTAGGCATCAGCACATATGCATGGCCGTAATTACCCTCAAAGCTACCAGCAATGACAAGTACACTGAATCCCTCGCGCTCAACAGCGGGAATGTCATCATCCTCGATTCGC
>JBEILF010000229.1:0-3873 GCA_040379385.1 Burkholderiales bacterium
GGGCTATGCCTCGGCAGCAAGGCGGAACATTGCCGTCCAATCGCCCGCCAGCGAACCTGCAGCCCGCATCCACAGCAAGACAGAAACGAGCCAAATTGGTTTGCCAATCTTGCCAGTCGCCCACAGGCAACGTCCTGCTAAGCAACCGGCGACCCATGAAATATTCAGGCTAGTACAAGTAAAGCTTGTGGATGACAACTCGCACTCGACCGAGCGTAAGCTGCCCGAATGAACCGTCAGTTACCGCCTGCGTCGAAATCTTCGATGGCTGATACAAATGGATTGCGTACATCCGAACCAATGTAGAGTTGAACTTAAGGTAGCGCCATGAGGAAAAGGCCCCTGTTCATTTGCTGATACTGGCTTCGTCCATACAATCCCAGCAAGCTCAAATGCCGTTTGCATTTTCCCCTTCAACTACGTTTCACTCAGGATTGGCGAATGCTTTCAGGCCAATCTTCCACACTCCATTGACCCTGTACAAAATGAAGTAATCAAAGTAGACCGTTGTCGTCCCAATCTCGATCTTGACTCGCGCGACACCTGCGGGACCAGAGACATTAATCCACTCGATTGTACGCTTGACGTTGTTGACATAACTGGGCGGCTGACCCTTGAAATTTTTGGTCGCAAACTCCTCGCCGCTCATGGAAATCAGCGTTCCTTTGCTTACACCCTCGAAGCGACCACTCGGCCAAAAAGTATCTCGTACATTTTCAGCCTTGCCGGAGTCGGCTGCGCGGAAATACTCTTCGACAGCTTGCCTAGCACCTGACACATCTACTGGAGACGTGGGGAGAGAGCTTTGGTCGGCTAGTGCAGCGCTTAAATTGGCCGTCTGCTGTCCCTTTGCCAAGAAGGGTTGACGCTCAAAAAGAGTCTTGCTCTCTACGACACGGCCTAACTCCTTCATCCCAGCGCCGTTTATGCGCACCTCTTTGTGCGCCGCCTTAATCGCCGCCCAGCGCTGCTCGATACCAGCAAAGCCTCGCTCATCGTTGTACGTGACCATCACCAGCGCGTTCCAAGTGCCATCATCGCTACCCGTATCTAACCATTCATAGTTGACGAACAACCCTTGGCGAACTGCCTCTGCATCCATCGCAAACCAATTAGACCGCACGTAGCGCTCAAGCTGGTCTAACTTACCAGGCTCAGACTTGAGGTAGGTCATGGTGACAACTCTGGCCGGCGTTGAAGCAGCCACTACTGTCTGCGAACTGGCGAGGATTAGGAGTGTCAGCCCTATACTGACTAAGGTCGTAAATGGGAGTCTAGGTGAGAAGATCATAAAATTCCTCGGTAAACCAACATTGGGGGGGGATTGAACGTACGAGTCACTCGGTGTGCTATTTTGCGAGGTGGCGTGAGCAAACAAAAGCAAAATGTTTCGTTGGTTGCCATCAAAAAAATTGATCATGACTACTTCACCAAAGTTTTCCCTTGACGCGTTAACAGTATTGGAGGCGGTCGCTCGTCACTCTTCATTCGCGAAGGCAGCCGAAGAATTGCATAAGGTGCCCTCAGCAATCAGCTACAGCGTGGCCCAGCTTGAGCTCAGTCTTGGCATTCAGTTGTTTGATCGAACCGGGCGAGCCATCAAGCTCACGCCCATCGGCGCTGATTTTCTTATTGAGGCCGGGCGTCTTTTACGCAGCGCGAACGATATCGAGCGGCGCCTCACACAACTTGCTACAGGGTGGGAGGCAGAGCTTCGTATCGCGGTCGATACCGTTTTTGGCGTGAAAAGCTTGTATCCACTACTGCCTGCGTTCGATGCATTGTGTTCAGGTACGCGACTGCAATTACGACAAGAAGTGTTCGGTGGATGTTGGGACGCACTCGAAGCGGATCGCGCCGACATCGTCATTGCCGGTCTGGGAGCAGGAGGTATCCCGCCGGGCGGTGGGTATGCAGCGTGTCCGCTGGGCACGCTGTCATTTGATTACGTGGTGGCGCGAGACCATCCGCTCGCAGCGCTCGCAAAGCAGGTGGGGCGACCACTAAGTGATGCTGAAGTGCGAATGCACCGCGCGGTGAGTGTTGCTGACACCTCTAGATCTCGCCCGCCGCGCACCATTGGCCTACTCGCCGGACAAAACACCCTGACAGTCAGCACCATGGGCGACAAGCTCGCCGCACAGTTGCAAGGCTACGGCGCTGGCTTCCTGCCTCGCCACTTGGCTCAACCCGAGGTGCAGCGCGGGGCCTTGGTTCGATTAGACGTCGAGCAACCACGTCCGCAAGCGGCGTTTTGCTTGGCTTGGCGCAGAGACACACTCGGCAAATCCGGGCAGTGGTGGGTACAGCAGTTCGAAATGCGCACCCCGGCAACAAGCGCTTTCTTTGCTATGTTCGATTACCCAGCATGATCTAAGTGATTTCTAAGTGACTCAAACACCTTGGTGTTCGTCTTGCCAAAGCCCGGCATATCAGCAGTCGTCGAAGGCACGCCTATGAGACACGTGGCTAGCCTGAATATTTCATGGGTCGCCGGTTGCTTAGCAGGACGTGGCCTGTGGGCGATTGGACGGCAATTTTGCGCCTTGCTGCCGAAGCATCGCCCGCGATGCTGTGCTTGGTCAGGCAAAAGACCGCTCGCCTGTTCACCTACTCGCCCGCTTTCGAACCCGACGCCATGAAATGTTCAGGCTAGTTTGTTGTTCTGGTCCGCTTGCGCCGCAGTCGTACGCTGAAGTGGTGACCGCAAGCTTCTCAGGCACGTTCACGATCTGTGGACCTAGGCAGTTTGTGAATAAAGGCCCCTTTGTCGCTTTTGTTCGTTTGCACCCCCGCCCTGCGGTGAATCAGGACGCCATCGGCGACAGCCTGGCCGAAAGAACCGGACTCAAGAAACGCCGTGGCCCTTGATGTAGGTCTCCAGAAAGCTAATCGTGTGCCCCATCTCACGAATGATGTCCTTGACCACATCCCCGATCGAGATCACACCGACAACCTTGCCTGCGTCAAGGACCGGAAGATGGCGAAATCCGCGCGCGGCCATTAGCCCCATACACGCTTCAAGCGGATCACTTAGCTTGACAGTCATTGGATTGCGCGTCATGACACTGCTGACCACCGACTCCTTTGCATCCAGCCCCGGCAGCAGAACCTTTATGGCGCAGTCGCCTTGCGTGATGATTCCGACCAGAACACCGTCGTCAATCACCAGAACCGACCGAACGCGGTTGTCGCGCATCAATTGCAAGGCCTTGAATACCATTTCGTCAGAACGGACATGTACGAGGGTGCCGTTTTTTTGAGCGAGTGCATTTTTTACTGTGTTCAATTGAAGTCCCCTTATCTTGAGCAGGTCTGAAAAACAGAAAGGTAAGCGATACCGGTGGCTAATGCTGGACTCATCTGTATCGCCGACTAACAGTATTGTCGTTCATGAGGTTTAGCGGAAAGTTTGATTTTGAATATGAAGCTGTTTTTGCGTAACCCTGTTGTTGGAAATACGCAAAACGATTGGAGAAAACGCACTCGCCCGTCAACAAATAACGCAAAGCGTAATTCCGTCCAGCGGGGTTAGGCGCAAACACGCAACAGCTACGTCCCAGCAAACTGCATTCTGTACAAACCAGCGTATACGCCATTTGCAGCGAGCAAGTCGCGATGTGATCCGGCCTCAACAATGCGCCCGCTGTCCAGCACCACAATCCGCGATGCGTTTTCAACGGTGGATAGACGATGTGCAACAACAATCGTCGTGCGACCTTGCATGAGGGTATCCAAAGCTGTTTGCACTGCTCGCTCGGATTCGGTATCGAGCGCGGAAGTGGCCTCGTCCAACAGCAAAATAGGCGCGTCTTTGAGCAGCGCCCTGGCAATCGCCAAGCGTTGACGTTGGCCGCCGGATAACTTGGCACC
>JBEILF010000230.1:0-3871 GCA_040379385.1 Burkholderiales bacterium
AATGAGCGTGTCTTCCATCGGCGGTATGAGACTCGTGACGAGGCTCGGGCTGATTTGTTTGATTACATCGAAGTCTTTTACAACCGGAAGCGCCGCCACTCCGGGTTGGGCTATGACATTCCGAGCGAATTCCACTCGACTTGGTTGGCTCAACAAAAGCTGGCAGCATGAGCGCTACGTTCGTACCCGTAAAACACGGGCAACCTCAGAATCCGACCAAGCAACGACAAGACACCGCAGTCGAGGATGGACAAGCATTCGGTCGGAAACAAAATCCGCGAAACGTCAGCGTCCTTAGCGTGCCAATTTCAGGCCGACTACCGCGTTAAGGATCGAGTCCCTGGCAAAGGGCTTCAACACCAAGCCGTCAAACGCGGTTTTGCTGCTCAAAGGTGACTCGCTGGCAAGCAATATTTTTGGCACTCCTCGTCCTTCACCAACGTGTGACTTTATGGTGGCGACGATGTTAATGCCTTCGGCAAAACCAGTGTCGATTGGGTCGACCACCACCACGTCAAATTGCTCCTGCACCATGGCATCGAACGCCTCTTGCGCGCTCGCCACGACCACCACACGGTAGTCATTTTTCTTCAACGCCCCCGCGGCGAACATGGTTTGATCCCGCGTAGCACCGATGATTAACACCGCCGCCTTCTTCTGCTCGCGCAGTGAATGGCGGGTGATGAGGCTAGATATCGCGTTAGCATCATCCCGTACGCCGATCACTGCTGCGATTGCTTCGTTGAGTTGTTGATCGGCGACGGGTTGGCGCAGGTAGGCGCTGATTCCATTTTCTCGGCAGGCGATGGCATCACCCGGTTTGCCGTCCGCCGCTAGCATGATGATGGCGGTTTGTTTGAGTTGTGGGTGGTGTTTGATGCGGAAAGCGAGGGCGAAACCGTCCAGCGTTGCCAGTTCATCGGATGTGATGACCAGCGGAATCGGAGTCCCTTCTTTCGCCATGCGCGTGAGCAGCCGCAACGCTACATTGGCGTTATCCGCCTCGCGCGGCATCATGCGCCAACTCTTTACCAATTCCGCAAGCTGGGCTCGCTCCTCGATATTTTCGCTGACGATCAGGATCGGAAGCCCGGTCAGGGTGACAAACGTCGGTCTGGTAATTGGTGTTTTGCTATCGCTAAACGGGAATACGGCGGTGAACTGGAAGCTGCTGCCGAGTTTGCGTTCCTGTACCTCGAGTTTGTTTTCCCCCGCACCATCGCCGCTATTGCCAGCGAGTGCGCGCACGATTTGTCTGGACAGTGCTAGTTGCATGGCGGCGGACGCGGGCATGGTCTTCGGCTTGATCGAGCCCGGTCGGATGATTTGCTCTACGCTCAATGACAGGTGAATTTGTTGCTCTGCGGTGTACTCGGGGGTGATAACGAGTGTCACTTCGGTACGTTGGTCTGTTGGGTGATCGCCTGCTTGCGGCGCGGCAGCCGAATCGACCAATGGCGCAGATTCGATTGCGTAGTCAAGCAGATTGCGCAGCACCAGCATCAATTTGGCCGCGTCTCCGCAGAGTTCATCAGGGACATCTTGCTCCACTCGAATCTTTAGTTGTACTTGTCGTTGTGCGGCTTTATCGGCCGGCCCTGCGATCATCTCGGCCAAGCATTCGCGCAGATGAAACGGTGCAATCTCTAAGTTGACGATGCCGACTTCGATGCGCGGGAAGTCGAGCAGGCCGGCGATTGCCTCCAACGCGCTGTTTGTGGCAGTCTCTACCCGCCGCAGTTGCTCGAGCAGGTTTTCGGGCATCTCCATTTGCTCGGCTCTATGCAAGGCAGAGCCGACCGATTCGTCGGCAACACTGAGATCACGCACGATCTTGCCGATGAGTGCCATTTGGTTGGCGATCATGCCCTCTGGTGCCGATTCGGCCACCGCAACAACCCGCGCAGTTGTCTGGTGGAATAGATGCAGGCGTCCGGTGATGCCAGACTCATCATCAACCGCGAGTGAGACTTGCGCAATGGCCTGCCCACTGAGTAGCGCGAAAGACCGCTGGTCGCGTTGGCCGCTGCCGGTCGCGGCATCAAACGGTAAATAAAGCGGGCCGCTACGTTGTTGTGTCAGATTTGAGGCAGCCTCGAATAACTCGGCGCAACTGGTGCCGATAAGCGACTGCGGCGCGACGTGGATTTCGAAAAGCCGACAAAACGCCTCATTGAGCATTTCAACATTACCCTCGGCATTTTCAATAACACAGGCGTCGGTTATGTTTTCCACCAAATCGAGCAAGTGCGTGCCGTGGGCATTGGCCGCCGCTTCGTTGGCCTTTTCAAGCGACAGGTCACGCAGCCACACACCAATGCTGACAGGCTTGCCGTTGGTTGCGGTGACGGCACCGAGCTTGGCGGCCATCGGCAGCACGTCGTGCGGTGCCTCAGCGGTGGCCAAACCGGCCGCGATAATGCCGATTTCCATGGCGTGTGAGCCGACCTTGCCCTCGGCGATTCGCTGTAGCGTCTGCTCGAAACGCGCCCGGTCGCGACTGGCCACAATGCGCGCAAGATCCCAGCTTTCGACGAGCTCAAGTGCCTCCCCTTGGGGGAGGACATCACCGGCTAATTTCCGCGCGGCAGAGGTGGCGGCGATGACCTTTCCCTCGAGACTAAGCTCGAATATCACTTCGTCGAGCGCGTTTAGCAGGCCGGCCGGATTCTTCATTCTGTGGAAACAAAGTATTGGCTGATCGGTTCGTCGCCAACTGCTGCGCATGCTTCGCCAACGCGGGGTAATAGTGTCTTGGCGATGGTTTTGCCAAGCTCAACGCCCCACTGATCAAAACTATTCACGTGCCACATCACACCCTGGGTGAACACTTTGTGTTCGTACAAGGCGATGAGTGCGCCCAGGTGAAAGGGGTCCAGCCGTTGGATCTCAATCACGGCGACCGGCCGTCCCCCCTTGTGGACGCGATACGATGGCAAATTCTCACCGTGGTTGCCAAACCAAAACGCGTTGGCTTGCGCAAACGCGTTGGCCAGCAAGCGTTGGTGTTGGGATTCCGAGCGTCCCTCCCGTTCCCGCACGATGACGATATCGCTGGAAATGATGTCAGTCCCTTGGTGCAACAACTGATGGAAGGAGTGCTGGCCGTTGGTGCCAGCCTCGCCGAAAATGACCGGGCACGTCGCGTAATCAATTGCGTTGCCGTCGAGATCAACCGACTTGCCGTTGGACTCCATCTCCAGCTGCTGTAGATGTTTGGGCAATAGCGCCAGACGCTCGGCATACGGCAGCACCGCGTGCGAGGCGATGCCTTTGAAGTTGCGGTTCCAAACGCCGTATGCGGCGAGCAGCATCGGCAGATTTTTGGTCAATGGTGCCGATGCGAAGTGCTGATCCATCGTTGCCGCGCCGTCCAGCATTGCGCGGACGGGGTGGAAGCCACTCGCCAGCGCGATCCGCAAACCGACCGCTGACCACCTCGAGACTCGGCCACCAACACCGACCGGGAAAGTGTCCGCCGCGCCGCGTTGATAACCCCGTCGCGCCGCCTCTTCCGGGTTGGCGGTAATCGCTGCGAATTGGGCCGGGAACGCGCCTTCTCCCGCGCCCGCTTCCAGCCAACCACGCGCGGCCTCGGCGTTGATGGTGGTTTCTTCCGTGGTGAAGGTTTTGGAGATGACAACCACCAGGGTGGTGAGGGGTGAAAGTGGAGTGGTGATGTCGTCGAAGGCGGCGGCGTCGATATTGCTCAAGAAATGGATGTGCGGGCCATCGGCAAACCGAGACAAGGCGCGGACCGCGAGTTCCGGCCCTAGCGCGGACCCGCCGATGCCGATCACCAGCACATCGGTGTAGCGGTGATCTGCAAGACTTCTCGCCTTGGCGTGGCCGCTGCGGACAGCTTCCACCC
>JBEILF010000231.1:0-3861 GCA_040379385.1 Burkholderiales bacterium
CGGAAGGGAAAAAGGGGAAGCTGTCGCTTCCCCTTTCTAAACCGCAAATTTGGAGAGGGAAAAGAGTCTCGAACTCTCGACCTCAACCTTGGCAAGGTTGCGCTCTACCAACTGAGCTATTCCCGCGTGTGATCGAATTATAGCCAAAAATTGCCCGCCTATACAAGTCGGCTCAAGTCGGCGGTGCGGCTGGCTATTAGCTTCACCGAGCGGGCAGTTTTTTCCTGACATTGCCTATCGTTTCAGGTTGTTGTATAGCCTACTGCTAAAATTAGCCCCGAAACAGGGATAAAAAACACAAAAAAGCCATTCAACCCTGTCTAAACCGATCCTGCCCGTTTCTGCCCCCCACCTGTGCATTGACCTCATCTTGAAACACCTTGACTGGCTCGAAGCAGAAGCCATCCATATCATGCGCGAAGTGGCCGCCGAGTGCGCCAATCCTGCGCTGCTGTTTTCGGGCGGCAAAGACTCGATTGTCATGCTGCGTTTGGCAGAAAAGGCGTTTCGACCCGATCCGTTTCCGTTCCCGTTGTTGCATATCGATACGGGGCATAACTTCCCTGAGGTGATGACGTTTCGCGACAAACGCGTGGCCGACTTGGGAGAGCGATTGATCGTCGGCTCGATGGAAGAGAGTATTCGTCGCGGACGCGTGGTGTTGGCGGGCCCCAACGAGAGCCGCAACGCACATCAAAGCATCACGCTGCTGGATACCATCGCTGAACACAAATTTGACGCCTTGTTTGGTGGTGCCCGCCGCGACGAGGAAAAGTCACGCGCCAAAGAGCGTATTTTTTCGCATCGCGACGCTTGGGGGCAGTGGGACCCAAAGAACCAGCGGCCGGAATGTTGGAGTCTCTTTAATACACGCCTGAAGCCAAACGAGCACTTGCGTGTTTTTCCGATTTCCAACTGGACCGAGCTCGACGTTTGGCAGTACATTGCACGCGAGCAGCTTGGGGTGCCAACGATATATTTTGCCCATGATCGGGAAGTTATCGAACGTGGCAACTTGTTGATACCGGTGACGGTTGTCACGCCGCCGCGAGACGGTGACAAGGTGGTCACGAAACGTGTGCGTTTTCGTACGGTGGGTGATATGACCTGTACTTGTCCGGTGGCATCGAACGCCGCCACACTGGATGAGGTCGTATTGGAAACGGCAGCGGTCACGGTGACTGAGCGCGGTGCAACCCGGCTTGATGACCAGACGGCGGACGCATCAATGGAGCTGCGTAAAAAAGAAGGGTACTTCTGATGTCGGCCGAAGTCACCCCTATGACGACGTCCATCGACACCCTGCGGTTCTCCACGGCGGGCTCGGTGGATGACGGCAAGAGTACGCTGATTGGTCGTTTGTTGTTTGATGCGCAAGGCATTCTTGAAGACCAACTGGCGACTCTTAAGGGTGCGACCATCAAACACGGCCATGTGGAGCCCGGTGAACCAATCGATTTTTCACTATTGACGGACGGCTTGATCGCCGAGCGGGAGCAGGGCATCACCATCGATGTCGCCTATCGATACTTCACCACCGCGCAGCGCCGCTTCATCATAGCCGACACGCCTGGGCACGAGCAGTACACGCGCAATATGGTCACAGGTGCATCAACGGCACATCTGACAATTATCTTGGTCGATGCGACGCGTGGCCTGACCATACAATCGCGCCGTCATGCGGCGATTGCGGGATTACTCAAGATCCCGCATCTGGTCGTGGCGATCAACAAGATGGATTTGGTGGGATACGCCGAACATGTTTTTGTCCGCTTGCGTGATGAATTTGCCCCGTTCCTTGCCCAGCTTGGAGTTGTTGAAGTGACTTTTATTCCGCTCTCCGCGCTAAAGGGCGAGATGCTCGCCAACCGTGGTGAGGCGATGCCGTGGTTCACCGGGCCAACGTTGCTTGAAACGCTGGAAACAACTCAGGCGCATCAGGCCGTCGAACAACCGTTTCGTTTTGCGGTGCAACGTGTCGCAAGATCTAAATTTGGCGAAAAAAGTGATTTGCGCGGTTACCAAGGCCGGCTCGACGGTGGCGCGATCACAGTTGGTGAAGACGTGACAATCCTGCCTTCCATGTTGGAAGCAAAGATTCATTCCATCCAAACTTACGCAGGGCTAATCACTCGCGCGAACGCCGGCGAGGTGGTGACGCTGGTGCTCGATCAACAGATCGATGTGTCACGAGGCGACATGCTGGTAAAGCATGGTTCTGGTGCAGATGGGCTGGGAGCGATGCCGGTCGTCGCCGACCGCTTTGCCGCCGACCTTTGCTGGCTAGATACGACACCACTTGATTTGAATCGCCGCTACTGGATCAAACACACAACACGCTCCACCCGGGCGGTGGTCGAATCCATCGAGTATCGGCTCAATGTGGAGACGCTCGGTAAGACGCTGGAGACTTTTCCAAAAATACAAGTCAACGATATTGCGCACGTGACACTGGCCTGCCAGCAGCCGTTGGTGTTTGATGCATATACCGACAATCGCGCGACCGGGTGTTTCATCCTCATCGACGATACGACCAACCGCACGGTTGCGGCGGGGATGATTCAAGGAGTTGCGAAGTGATTCCGACAAAATACACCTCTGTGGTGTTCGCATTTTTTATGTCGATGTTGATGGCGTTTATGATGTCCGGCGTACTGACATTTGTAAACCTGCGGCCGATTGCGCCCGGCTTGTTTTTGCAGCGGTGGATGCAGGCGTTTCCCATCGCATGGTTCTTTGCATTTTTTGCGGCGTTACTCGCAGGGCCAATCGTGCGCAAAATCGTCACCAAACTTGTCGCCCAACCTCCTAGGAGCTAGTTCCATGAAATGTATCTTTGTATTGCTCGCCTTTCTACTCACGACATGTTCGGCATTTGCACAATCACACGTTGGCGACTGCACAAAAAAGGACGCTGTTGAGAAGGCGCGCTGCGAGCGGCACGAGAAGATGGCAGAGAAGTGCGGACCGCTGAAAGGTGAAGCGCATTTTGTGTGTGACCGTGAGTTCTTGTTGGCGAACCCATTGAGCTGCAAGCCGTTCACCGGCAAAGCGGGCGCAGAGTGTGAAGCAGAGCTAAAAGCCTTCCAGACCTGCGAGCCAAAACAGAGCCGTGAGTTCATGAAGTGTGTGAAAGAAACCACAGGTATCAGCCCGATGGGACACTGATTCCGGTAGCGGCAGGTTTATCGGATCAGCCGTCCGCTGAAGGCATGGTATCGCAGGAGTGGGGCGGGGACTTTATGACTGCGTTGAGTCGAATTAAAGAACGAGTATCGTAGAATTCAACCAGTCCGTATTTGTTTACAACACAAGGAATGCGTATGTTTAAGAACTCCTCAAAAGTCTTAGTCCGTTTGTCTGAGAACCCGTCAAGAGTCGTTGGTCTCGCCGTTGGCGGGTTCCTCGCGTCGGTCGTCTTTATGTTTGTTGCTCTTGGCTTGGACCGCACCGAACCGAGTAGCGCCACCCGCTATTTAGTGATGATTTTTTGTGTCACTGGCGCAGTTTCGCTCGTTGCGTGGGGCTTTGGCTCTTTCGCATTGTGGGAGCAAGCACGCAGCAAAAAACCGAAAGCGTAGTCGGCTCGGGCATCAGGAAAAGATAAACCCTAATAAAGACGGGCGTTTTCAAGCCAAACCGCCTGAAAACGCCCGTCGATATTGGTGTTTCAATATTGGGCAATTCTATTGATGCGGCTGTTAAACATGGTGAGTTTCCCCGCTCCCGCGACGGCGGGAGCCTAATATCGTAATCGCCCGCGCTGAATAGATATAGATTCCCGCCCGGCGCAACCACCGTGGTTGCTCGCTGCAATGACGGCAATTTTGAGGTTTTTAGAAGCTACCAATTGGCTGGTCA
>JBEILF010000232.1:0-3849 GCA_040379385.1 Burkholderiales bacterium
CAACGCCATGAGCTTCCTACTGTCTTGCGTCTCGCTGTTGTTATTTGTCGTGCTCGCATCTTTCGGCGCAATTGCACAAGATAAAAAGGCTCCAGAAAAGGCAACGGGTGCAACGGCGTCGACGGCGGTACCCAAACACAATTGTGTGCGTCCCGATGCTCCCGGCAAGTTCGAAAGTGATGGACAGCAGAAATTATTTGTCAAACAAGTGGATGGTTATCGCGACTGCCTAATGGCGTTTCGCAATGATATGAACAAACTAGCGCAGGCACATATTGATGCCGCCAATGCGGCCATCGAAGACTTCAACAGCTTTGTGAACACGATCAACAAGAAGTAATACTTCTTGGATCGATTTGCATCTAAAAGGCCGCTGAATCAGCGGCTTTTTTCATTTTATGACCGACTTGTCTTGCCCAAACAAAACCTTCTTTTGCGCGTCTGTCATTGCAGGCGGCGGCGTTGGGTTGATCTGTTTTGCCCTGGCATAGGCGCGCACAGTCGCCGGGCGCGCTTTAATCGCCGCATGCCAGCGCGCAAGATGCGGGAAGTCTTGCATATCTTGTCCCTGACGCTCGGCAAGTATCCATGGATAGGCCGCCATATCGGCAATCGTATATTGCCTACCGGCGATGAAGGCGCGGTCGGCCAATCGCTTGTTTAACACACCGTAGAGTCGCGACGTTTCTTTGACATAACGCGCAATTGCGTACGGAATTTTTTCCGGCGCGTAGTGGGCAAAGTGATGGTTCTGACCGGCCATCGGTCCGAGTCCCCCCATTTGCCACATCAGCCACTCGAGCGTCTCCACCTGGCCGCGCAGGTCCTTGGGCAAAAACTTACCAGTTTTGCCAGCGAGGTAGAGCAGGATCGCACCCGATTCAAACACGCTAATCGCCTTCTTTCCATCTGTAGGCGCATGGTCGACGATGGCGGGCATGCGATTGTTCGGCGCGATCTTCAAAAAGTCCGGCTTGAATTGCTCGCCAGCGCCGATGTTCACACCGATAAGTTTGTATGGCAGTTTTGCCTCTTCCAAGAACATCGTAATTTTGTGGCCATTTGGTGTGGGCCAATAGTACAAGTCGTACATTTGCATTCCTTTTTGTAGTTCGCCTGCGCTGTGCTACTGCGCGTTGGCATCTTGGCGTTACTCGCTCGCCGTACTCGTCGCTGTATTACACATACTATCTCCTCGTCGGCTTCGCTCGCGCCTGAATCTGCCTACGCTCGCTACACACATCGAAGGCGATGAAACTTTTGCCCCATTGCGGCCAGTCCACTGACGCCGGGACTCAACCGGCGAGATTCAGCACGAAGTTCGCATTGATCGAAAGATGCAAGCCCCCGACATCCCTCACTTGCCAAACGCATTGACCGCGCCACGTTTGTACTGGTCTGGCCAATCGACTGCGACGCCAAGTTCAGTCGCCGCGCGCAGTGGCCAGTAGGGATCACGCAATAGTACACGCGCCAAGAGTACACAGTCGGCATCACCATCGGCCACAATTTGTTCGGCTTGCACGGGCTCGGTAATCAAACCTACCGCCCCCGTTGCAATCTCAGCCCCTTGACGAATCGCGCGGGCGAATGGCACCTGATACCCCGGACGGATGGTCATCTGCGCGTCAGCCGCCGCACCACCCGATGAGACGTCAATCAGATCTATGCCGAGGCGTTTTGATTGCTTGGCAAAGGCAATCGATTGGGTCACATCCCAACCACCTTCTTTCCAATCAGTTGCGGAGATACGTGTAAACACCGGCAAGGATTTTGGCCAAACCTCTCGCACTGCGGCCGACACCTCCAAGACAAAACGCATGCGGTTCTCTAACGAGCCGCCGTATTGATCGGTGCGCAAATTCGACAGGGGTGACAAAAATTGGTGTGCAAGATAGCCATGCGCTGCATGAATTTCAGCCACCCGGAAGCCGGCGTCCAAAGAGCGCTTGGCGGCTACCGCGAACGCATCAATGGTCGTGCGAATTTCGGCGACAGACATTTCGTGCGGCTGCGGATATGAGTCAGAAAAGGCGTTAGCGCTGGGGCCAACCACTTGCCACCCCCCCTGCGCCACATCGACTTTTCCACGTCCTCGCCAGGGCGCAAAGGTCGATGCCTTACGTCCGGCGTGCGCAAGCTGGATGGCCGGCACGGCACCGTTGTTGCTGATAAACGCGGCGATGGGTTTCCACGCATCTGTCTGCGCATCGTTCCAGATACCGGCATCTTGTGGAGATATGCGCCCCTCTGGCGTCACCGATGCAGCCTCTGTCATCACCAGCGCAGCCCCGCCGATGGCACGTGTACCAAGATGGACCAAATGCCAGTCGTTAGGCATGCCATCGACGCAAGAATACTGGCACATGGGGGAAACAAATATGCGGTTTTTGAATTCAAGCTTGCGAAGCGTAAAGGGCGAAAACAGTAGTGACATAACCCAATCCCACAAAGAATTTGCAATAGCGGCAGATTGCCAGACAGCGAACCGACACACCCCCAATATGTTGGGATAATAAGACCATTCCCCATCAGCCTGAGGCATAAGCGTTTTGACAAAAGCATGGATTTCGCCAGAACAATGGCGCGAAAATAGCGAGCACTTTCCCCACCGCAGCCATCGCATTTTCTATCGCCGCTCCCGCCCCGATAGTGCTGGCCAACCTGCGGGCAGTTCTCTGCCAAACAAGCCAGTGCTGCTATTGCTCCACGGTTTCCCAACCTCGTCTTGGGATTGGTCGCCCTTATGGGAAACCCTGACACCACAGTTTCACGTCATTGCCCCTGATTTATTGGGTTATGGCTTTTCGGCAAAGCCGGCGGACTACGAGTACAGCATTCTTGACCAGGCGGACCTGTGTGAAGCGTTGCTTTCCAAGCTCGGGGTGAGTGAATACCATATCCTTGCGCACGACTACGGTGACACGGTTGCACAAGAGTTGCTGGCTCGGGCGCATGACGATTCTGCGGTAAGCGAGCTAAAAAGTATCTGCTTCTTGAATGGCGGGCTTTTCCCAGAAACCCACCGCGCAAGACTGGTGCAAAGGCTATTGTTATCGCCGCTTGGCGGTATCGTCGCGAAACAAATGGACATCACGCGCTTTGCCAAGAGCATGACGTCGATCTTTGGCGCAGGCACGCCGCCCTCGCGCGCTGAGCTGGAGGCGATGTGGTCCATGGTTGTTGAAAACAACGGCATCCAGGTGATGCACAAACTGATCGGTTACATACCGGAGCGCATACAGTATCGCTCGCGCTGGGTGGGAGCGTTGACCAATGCGCGTACTGCCAATATTCCACTGCGACTAATCAATGGCGCTGACGACCCCGTATCTGGCCGACACATGGCAAAACGCTACGCCGATTTAGTGCCGGGCGCGGACATCATGTTGCTCAACGGTATCGGCCACTATCCGCAGATTGAAGCGCCACAAGAGGTGCTGCGTGGTGTTATCGGATTTCACGAGACACGCGTTGTGAAACATCGTTCATCATGAGCTCCCTCGATATTCAAGCCGGTCACAAAGCAATCGAACACATCCGTCGGCATGGACTAAATCCACATGACATTACAATCGTGCCGGGGGCTGCGGGTGGTCCGAAAGGACTCGGACTGGCAAAGCTCGATGAGTGGCTGTTTGCCGAATGGTTGCCGCAGGGATTCGAGACACGCACCACGCCAATTGACCTCATTGGTGCCTCCATTGGCGCATGGCGATTCGCGGCCGTCTGCCGGGGTGTGCGTGATGGCGTTTTTTCCGCTGCGGATACTCGTGCTGCACTGACTGCGTTTGCCAGTGCTTACAGCCAGCAACACTATCCCCGCAAAGTCACTGCCGCCTACATCAC
>JBEILF010000233.1:0-3714 GCA_040379385.1 Burkholderiales bacterium
CATTTTGATTGAGACCATCTTTGATACCCTCAATGCCAAAGCCGCCATTTTTGCCGTCGAAGAAGAGTTTGATGCGCGCGGATTGACGCAGGCATATCGATTACCAGTGATGATTTCCGGCACCATCACCGACGCCTCGGGTCGCACCCTGTCCGGACAAGTGGTGGAAGCATTTTACAACTCTGTTCGCCACGCGAATCCGATTTCAATCGGTTTTAACTGTGCGCTCGGTGCAAAAGAGTTACGACCACACGTGGAAGAGCTGGCGCGTATTGCCGATTGCCGTGTTTCTGCACACCCCAATGCGGGCTTGCCCAACGCCATGGCCGAGTACGACGAGTTGCCCGCAGAGACCGCCGCGTTTATTGGTGAGTGGGCCGAGGCGGGTTGGCTCAACATTACCGGTGGCTGTTGCGGTACGACACCGCAACATATCAAGGCCATTGCCGATATTGTCCAGTCATGCAAGCCGCGAGATGTTCCAGTGGTTGAAAAACGTCTTCGATTATCTGGCTTGGAACCGCTCAATATTGGTGATGACTCGTTGTTTGTAAACGTTGGTGAGCGTACCAACGTTACCGGCTCACGCGTGTTCGCCAGGCTGATTCTGAATGATGATTACAACGCCGCACTGACTGTTGCTCGGCAGCAAGTTGAGAACGGTGCGCAGATGATCGATATCAACATG
Organism: Burkholderiales bacterium; assembly: GCA_040379385.1. Lineage (GTDB taxonomy): Bacteria > Pseudomonadota > Gammaproteobacteria > Burkholderiales > Usitatibacteraceae > UKL13-2. The sequence goes on from JBEILF010000233.1 coordinate 689, forward strand.
GATGAGGCCATGTTGGATTCACAAGCTGCAATGGTCAAGTTTCTGAACTTGATAGCAAGTGAGCCGGATATTTCGCGTGTGCCGATCATGATTGACTCATCGAAGTGGAGTGTGATCGAGGCGGGTTTGAAGTGTGTGCAGGGAAAATCAGTTGTTAACTCGATCTCGATGAAAGAGGGGGTGCCGCAATTCATCGAAGCGGCAAAACTTTGCCGTCGTTACGGTGCTGCTGTCATTGTCATGGCGTTTGATGAAAAAGGTCAAGCCGATACCTATGAACGCAAGATCGAAATCTGCGCACGCTCTTACAAGATCCTGACCGAAGACGTTGGCTTCCCGCCCGAAGATATTATTTTTGACCCGAACATTTTTGCGGTCGCAACCGGTATTGAAGAGCACGCGACCTACGGCATCGATTTTATTCGCGCCACCGATTGGATTCGCAAGAATCTGCCGCACGCAAAGGTGAGCGGTGGTGTCTCCAATGTGTCGTTTTCCTTCCGCGGCAATGAGCCGGTGCGTGAAGCGATCCACACCGCCTTCTTGTATCACGCGGGCAAAGCAGGCATGACGATGGGTATCGTCAACGCCGGGCAACTCGGCGTTTACGATGACATCCCGAAAGATCTGCTTCGGCGTGTTGAAGACGTACTGTTCAACCGCAAGCTAACGGGGGATGAGACACCAACGGATCGCTTGGTCACCTTTGCCGAGCAATTCAAAGGGCAGAAAAAAGATCAGATTGAAGACCTAGCCTGGCGCCGTGATTCGGTGGAAGCGCGTCTGACGCATGCATTGGTGAAAGGAATCACGCAATACATCGTCGAAGATACCGAAGAGTGCCGCGCCAAGGTCGCAGTGGCGGGTGGACGCCCAATCAACGTCATCGAAGGTCCGTTGATGGACGGCATGAACGTGGTCGGCGACTTGTTTGGTGCGGGCAAAATGTTTTTGCCGCAGGTGGTGAAGTCCGCACGGGTGATGAAACAAGCGGTTGCACATTTGGTGCCATACATCGAAGAAGAAAAGCGCCTGCTAGGCGCGGAGAATAGCCAAGCCAAGGGCAAGATCGTCATGGCCACCGTCAAGGGCGACGTACACGATATCGGAAAAAATATTGTCGGTGTCGTGATGCAGTGTAATAACTATGAAGTTGTTGATCTCGGTGTGATGGTGCCTGCCGAAAAAATTCTTGCGGCGGCAGTCGAACACAAGGCCGACATCATCGGCCTTTCAGGATTGATCACCCCCTCACTTGAAGAGATGGCGCACTTCGCCAAGGAAATGCAGCGCTTAGGCTTCACCATCCCGCTGTTGATTGGTGGCGCGACCACCTCGCGCACCCACACGGCCGTGAAAATCGAGCCGCATTACGCAGGCCCGGTGGTGTGGGTACCGGATGCCTCGCGTGCAGTCGGTGTGTGCAGCAATTTGTTATCCGATGAGTTGCGCGACAACTATGTGGCCGAAGTACGTGAAGATTATGTGAAGGTGCGCGAGCAACACGCTGGCAAAAAAGGCATGAAGTTAGTCCCACTTGAGACGGCACGCGCAAACGCAGCAAAGATGGATTGGCACGATTACACGCCTCCGAAACCGGCCTGGCTTGGCGTGAAAGAGCTGAAGAATTTTCCGCTTGAACAGCTCGTGCCCTACATCGACTGGAGTCCGTTTTTCCAAACTTGGGATTTATGGGGGAAGTATCCGCAAATATTGGATGATGCCGTGGTCGGAGAAGCCGCGCGCGAAGTGTTTGCTAATGCACAGAAAATGCTCGACAAAATCATCAAGGGCAAATGGTTGCAAGCCAATGCAGTATTCGGACTATGGCCTGCGAACCGTGTCGGGGACTCCGTCGAAGTCTATGGGGATGAAACGCGCGCGACGGTACTGCATACGTTCCATCACTTGCGGCAACAAAACGAAAAGCCTGCTGGTAACGCAAATCTGTGTCTGGCAGATTTCATCGCGCCAGTAGGTACACTGGACTATCTGGGTGGTTTTGCAGTCACCACCGGCATCGGCTGTGAAGAACGAGCAAAAGCGTTTGAAGATGCCAACGACGATTACAGCGCGATTATGTTGAAAGCGCTTGCCGATCGCCTCGCCGAGGCCTTCGCAGAATACCTGCATGCACGTGTGCGCCGGGATGAGTGGGGTTACACAAACGATGAAGCTCTCTCGACAGAAGAATTGATCGCCGAAAAATATGTTGGCATTCGTCCGGCACCCGGCTATCCAGCGTGTCCAGAGCATTCGGAAAAAGTGCCGCTGTTTGCTCTGCTCGACGCCACCAAACGTATCGGCATCACACTCACCGATTCCTACGCCATGTGGCCCACGGCAGCCGTATCAGGCTTCTATTACTCACATCCGCAGGCGCAGTATTTTGCGGTGGGCAAAATCGACCGCGACCAAGTCGAGGACTACGCCAAACGCAAAGGCTGGAGTATTCCGATGGCTGAGCGCTGGTTGGCACCGAATTTGTAGTTGCATCGACGAGTATTGTTGCCGATTCCCTCGCGTTAATCGCTGAGTTAAGCTGCCAACTTCTGCACCTTAGGCAACGGTTTTTGTTGAACCTGCCACAAGTCGTATTGCATCTGCATTCCTAGCCACAAATCGGGCGATGTGCCCAATGCGCGCGACAATCGCATCGCCATCTCAGCGCTGATGCCAGCGCGACCATTGATGATCGCGGACAAGGCCTGCCGCGTGACACCTAGGCGACTCGCCGCGTCGGTCACACTAATAGTTTCAGGTAGGTAGTCCCTCAACACTTCGCCAGGGTGGGGCGGGTTAAACATTTGGCTCATATGTAGTCCTCAGTGGTCGTCAAGATAGTCAACGAGCTCGACATCGGCTTTCACAAATCGAAAGGTAATACGCCAGTTGCCATTTACGGTAATCGACCACAAACCGCGTGACTCACCTTTAAGTTGATGTAACCGCCAACCCGGTGCGTTGAGGTCGGTCGGAGAAGAAGCATTGTTAAGCGCAGTAAGCTGTCGCCGCAATCGATCCGC
>JBEILF010000234.1:0-3683 GCA_040379385.1 Burkholderiales bacterium
AGTAACCATCACCAGCAAAGCACCCCAATACCAGAGTACCCACCTCAATCGGTTGTCTAGTTTTTAAAGAACAATACGTAGTTGGTTGCGGGGGTAGGATTTGAACCTACGACCTTCGGGTTATGAGCCCGACGAGCTGCCAGACTGCTCCACCCCGCGCCCGCATTCAGCTTCGACTCTTAACGTCTATTCTGAACACTACATTAACTCCAAAACGCGTGTTCCACTGGTTTTGAAGAACCGCGATTATACGCATACTTTTCGGGTTCATGCAAATTTGATAGCGATTTTCTTTGCAGACGGAATGACAATTACACAGCGCGCGGCCAACAAAATCCACTCCGCTTACGTTATGCGGTTGATTCCTTTGGTGTTAAACATATCCCCCAAGATGACATTCAGCACAAGCGTGTCAGGACTTAAAGCAAAATTACTCAAAGTGCATCCCGTCGCCAGCTTGAATATCCTACGATTTTTGGTGTTTGCCGTGTGGAGGCGACCAAAACCATAGCGGGTCAAGAAAAAAAGCCTTGACCAGTCTCTTCAATGTGCAGGGCACGGACGCAAATCCGCGCAAGATAAGTTGCGCTAGCCTGAATATTTCATGTATCGCCGGTTGCTTAGCAGGACGTTGCCTGTGGGCGATTGGCAAACCAATTTGGCTCGTTTCTCTCCTGCTGTGGATGCGGGCTGTAAGTTCGCTGGCGGGCGATTGGATGGCAATGTTCCGCCTTGCTGCCGAAGCCTAGCCCGCTATGCTGTGGTCGGTCAGGCAAAACATCGCTTGCCTGTTCACCTACTCGCCCGCTTTCGAACGCACCCCCATGAAATGTTCAGACTAGTCAACCATACGCCGATCAAGCAGCGCTTGCGCCAGCGTATTCGAATCAACATATTCGAGTTCCCCGCCGACGGGCAGGCCACGCGCAATTCGAGACACCCTGATCCCATCGGCAAAAAACATCTCGCTGATGTAGTGGGAAGTCGCCTCACCTTCAACGGTGAAGTTGGTAGCAAGAATGACTTCCTTGACCAACCCGTCACGTGCACGCTTGAGCAGGCGGTCGAGGTGTATATCCTTCGGTCCAACGCCATCCAGCGGCGATAACTTACCCATCAGGACAAAGTACAGCCCTCGATAGGTCTGCGTTTGTTCCATCATCAGTAAATCGCTGGGCGATTCCACAACACAGAGGAGCGATTTATCTCGCTTCGGATGTGCACAGGTTTCGCAGACCTCTAGCTCGGTGAATGTATTGCACATGGCGCAACATCGAGTTCGGGTGATCGCTGCCATCAACGCGTCGGAGAGCCTAGCCGCCCCGTCTTGATCCCTCTGCAGCAAGTGAAAGGCCATACGTTGCGCGGATTTTGGGCCAACGCCCGGCAAGCAACGCAACGCTTCAATCAACGCCGCAAGACTAGACGGCGAATTCATGGTTCAGCGAGCGCGTTCAAAACGGTAGCTTGAAACCAGGCGGCATTCCCATCCCTTGCGCAAATGCCCCCATCTTCGCCGACGAAACACCTTCAACCTTGCGTACGGCGTCGTTAACCGCCGCAGCTACCAAGTCTTCCAGCATTTCGCGGTCATCCATGACCGAAGCATCAATCATGACACGCCTGACATCATGTTTGCATGTCATGTTGACCTTGACCATGCCACCACCCGCAGCACCTTCAACTTCGATCAAGGCGAGTTCTTCCTGCGCGCGTTTCATATTTTCTTGCATCTGCTGCGCCTGCTTCATCAGCGCACCCAAGCCACCCTTTGGAATCATGCTTTGCTCCGTACGTATTGAATCGTTGTTGTCGTGTCGTCAACTGGCTGGGCGAATTGCGGCATGATCGATGGTTGCGCCAAATTCATCCGCCAAACTCTTGATGAAAGGATCGTTGTTTATGGATTGAATCGCCGCCTGTTCTACCTCACTGCGTGTGCGGTCTTCTGCCGCCGCGAGGCTTTGACCCACTACTTGACTCAGCATGACCTGAATTCGCAGATTTTCACCGAGCAGGCCAACCAGGTCCATTTTGAGCTTTTCTTGGTATTTTTTGTCGGCCAAGTGTTTTTGCGCCTCAGCAACTTTGAGCGACAAAACACCATCCGAAAAGCTTACAAACTCTGACTGCTTGGCGAGCATCCCCGCCATGCCGGTAAGGCTACGCGATGCAACAAACGCCGGCCAGTCGGAAACCGCAGGCGCAACAGTCATGGCATACGGTGTGGTTGTTTCGCCAGCGGCCGCAGTTTGTAGCAAGCGTCTGTCAGTCGACATCGCCATCGCTGTAGCGCTGCCACCGAAAGTCGATGCGGTCAGCGCGCCAGAGGGTGCCTCTTTCGGCCCGGCCCCACCTCCGGACTGCAAAAATGCGATGGCCCGCAACATGGTCATTGTGAAACCCGACTGCTCATCCGGCGCAAGATGCAGGTCGCGTCGCCCTAGCAATGCGATCTGATACAGTAGTTGCACCTCATCGACGGCAAATTTTCCGGCAAGGTTAACCAGTCTCGCGCCATCCGGACCGATCACTGCCTCTGATCCCACGGTCTGGACTAGAGCAATTTTTGTCATCAACGTGGCGATTTCTTTCAGCGCCAACTCAAACGAAATAGCTCGCGAGGCGATTGCCTCGATCTCGGTGACCAACGCACGAGTGTCGCGCTCAGCAATGTATTCCAACACGCTAAACAAATACGTCTGGTCAAGCGCGCCGAGCATGGCTGCCACTTCTTCACTCTTAACGGCACCCGCGCCGTAGGCAATTGCCTGATCTAACAGCGACAGCGAATCACGAACACTGCCCTCACCTGCGCGACTGATCATTTCCAGCGCTGGCACCTCGAAGGCAATCTGTTCGGTTCGTAGAATCTTCGCCAAGTGTTCTGCCAATGCCGATGATGCCAAATTACGTAGATTGAACTGTAAGCAACGCGAGAGCACTGTGATAGGAAGTTTCTGCGGGTCAGTGGTTGCCAAGATGAACTCCACGTGCCCCGGAGGTTCTTCGAGCGTCTTGAGCATCGCATTGAAGGCTGACTTCGACAGCATATGTACTTCGTCAATGATGTAGACCTTGTAACGGCCCGACACCGGCGCGTACTGCGCTGTCTCAAGAAGTTCGCGCATTTCATCGACCTTGGTATTGGTCGCCGCGTCGACTTCGAGCAAGTCGACAAACCGGCCAACATCAATGTCAGTGCAAGCCTGACAAACACCGCAGGGTTTGGAGGTAATACCACCCTTTCCGTCCACCCCCAAACAGTTCAGTGCCTTCGCCAGAATACGCGCGAGTGTCGTTTTGCCGACGCCGCGGGTGCCGGTAAAAAGGTAGGCATGATGAATCCGCCCGGAGTCGAGCGCGTTTGCCAGCGCCTTAACGACGTGCCCTTGCCCGATTACGTCTTCGAATTTGCGCGGACGCCATTTGCGAGCAAGAACTTGATGGGCCATTGGATCGAGAGAACGGGTTGGGACAGAAGACGGTGAGCAAGATGTTCAGCGTGTGATCGGCGGAGAGGTAGAAAGATGCAGCAAAAGAGCAACGCTCCAACAGTCAGCTCACGACCCGAAGCGAATGCAAAACCTACGATAGCCGCATTCAACTGCAATAGGGTCGGCGAGCCTTGCCCCCGGCACTTCGACCAATTCGCTGTGGCTGCTTCGTTCCCGACCTGACCA
>JBEILF010000235.1:0-3668 GCA_040379385.1 Burkholderiales bacterium
AGACCAATATAGAGAGGCATCTGCAGCCAGCGGCTCCAGAAAATGAAATTGGCTAACCCACCGAGAACTTGGGAACGTGGCAGCTGTGGATCGTTTAGTTTTGACATAAAAATAGATAAACCCGCCAAACTTACATTTGCCGGGAAAAGTGGACGGGGTCGCTAAGTTTCAGCGTGGTGTGAGACATTCACATGACAGACAGGGGGTTAGCACCCTAGTAGGGCTAGACAGACCGGTGTGTCGCCATCGAAGGCGCGATGTCTCTGCGAAGAATTTTACCATTCTTAGTGCGCGGGAAATCTCGCACCAGATAGATGCGTTTGGGTGCTTTATAGGCTGCAAGGTGTGCCTGGCCGAAGGCAAGTAGTTCTTCGCTAGAGGTCGTTTTGCCGGGCTGCAAGATCACGTAGGCGACGACGATAAGTTTGTCTTTGTCAATCGTTTCGCCGATACAGGCGCAATCCGCCACGGCATCGTTCGATTTCATCACCCGCTCAACTTCATACGGCGACACGCGGTAGCCAAAACTTTTGATGATGTCGTCTTTGCGACCTAAAAACCACCAGTATCCATCCTCGTCGATGCGCGCGTGATCGCCGGTAAAGAAATAACCGTCATGGCGCAGCTTGGCGGTTTCTTCCGGTAGCTGCCAGTAGCGAAGAAACAGTCCCGGGTCATTTTCCGGGACAACAATCATTCCTTCCTCGCCGATTGGTGTCGGTGCCAACGTCTCCGCGTCAACCAGCCGAACATCGTGTCCCGGCTGCGGAAACCCGGCCGAGCCAGCGCGGATCGGTCGATGAATCGATTGGGAGAGATAGTATGAAAATTCACTCATGCCAACCGCTTCAAAAATGTCCATGCCAAATCGATCGCGCCACTGCGTGAGCATGTCATCAGACAAGTGCTCGCCAGCGCTCATGCAAAAGCGCAGGCTGGGCACGTCGGCTTTGCCGATCGTGGTCTTTTGTACGATCTGCCGATAGATGGTTGGCACACCAATAAAAATTGTCGCGTTGTGTTTGGCGATCAGGCGTGGCCATAACAGCGGATCATTCTTTCCCTCGTGGACGATAACCGTCTTGCCACGATAGAGAGGATCCATCAGGCCCGAGCCGAGTACATAGGTCCAGTTGAATTTCCCAGAATGCACAATGCGGTCAACTTGCGTCGCGCTGAAGTTGAACCAGTATTGCGACGCGGGTTCGCGGCCAATCAATGCGCGGTGTGAATGCAAGACACCCTTAGGATAGCCGGTGGTGCCGCTGGTGTAGACGAGATAGGCCGGGTCATCAGCGCGGGTTGCGTGTGGTGCGGAGAACGCAGTGATTTCTCGCAGCGCTTGATTTAAGTCGCGCACCTCAACACCGGGCATCTGCGCTTGTTGCCCTTCCCCTGTTGTCAAGACCAGTTCGATATCTCCACGGTTGGGCAATATCTTTACTAATTGTGACCAACTCGGTTTGTCCATCACCAGCACCTTCGCACCGGAGTCCTTCACCAAGTACTGCACCTCCTCAGGTGTCAGAAGCGTTGACGTTGGCACGGCGATCGCTCCGACTTTCATCGTGCCAAAAAAAGCGATCGGGTATTCGAGACTGTTAGGCAGTCGCACCAAGACCCGCTGGCCTGCCATAACGCCGTGTTTTCGCAACACCTGCGCGAACTGACTGCTGCGTTCGGCCAGCTCACGATAACTTGCGGTAACTGTGCCCCTCGCGTCATCTTCAACAATCATGGCCAGCCGTGACGCGACCTCCGTTTCCAAGTGCGCATCCGTGCATGCAACACCAATATTGAAGAACTGTGGCACGTGCCACGTCCATGCGGGGTAGGGCGGGAATGCGAGTTTTCTGGCGTTCATGGCTTAAGGTTTAAAGGCGTGGAAGGGGAAGCCGCGCGGATAGCTGCCGGATGGCACTCTCACCGCAACAACATCAATGCGAAAATCAGAGAATCACACCATACGGCCAGTTTTCCCTGATCACCTGCTCGGGGAGTTTTTTCAACACTTCAACGGCAAAAGCGGTGTCTTCGACGGACAGTGCGTGTAGTGAATGTGCGCGTAGCAGTGTCTGTAACGCCTTGCCGAACATTGGCGGATCGAGCATCTCACCGTTGAACTTGATTGCGCCGCCGAGCAGGGCATCCGCCTCGATGGCCGCCTTGAGGATGGCGATTTTGGTTTTTGTATCTGTCGGCGAGGGGGTATAGGCAACTTTGCAGGGATGAATATGAAAAGGATGAATTACCTGTTTGCCGGTCATTCCCATGGCGGCCTCTTCGCATGCGTGTTGGTAGACAACACGAGACTCGTCGTCCCCGTGCAGGTCGAGCCAACGTCGTACATCATCCGGCTCCACACTGGACTCGGGCATTGCCGACTGGCCAATTAGCGTTTCCACCCCGCCGATAACCCCCTTACCGGCGATCCGGGCTTCAAAGAGCACTTGGTTCATGAAGTAGGCGAGTTCCACTGTCCAATGGCGTGGCGTGATTTGGATACCCATCGCCTTCGAAAAATCGTGGATACCAAAGACGACGTGTTTGACGGTCGCGTATTGCATCAGGTCGGGCGCAATCTTGAGCGATTTCGGGTGTTCGATGATCGGCTGAATGGTCATGCGGTGATTCAGACCAACCAATACGGCCGAAAGATCGCGTATCTCGGCGGACCCATACGCCTCTCCCGCCTTGGCCAACATCACGACATCAATGTAATCGGCAAGATCGCGGATGAGCGATAAATCCTTTTCATACTCTTCCGTGCGAAACGGATTGATGCGGATCGCAATCTGCACCTGTTTGCGCCTTGGCATGCTAGGGAGCTCGTGGCGCAGTAACTCACGCGACATCTCTTTTTGCCGGCAACCGTCTTCAAGATCGAATAAAAGGGTGTGTGCCGTTGTATGTACAGCGTGCTTCTTGAAGCGCTGTGAAGCCTGTTCCAGATCCTCATATATTCCTAGCGATGGCGCGTACTTTACCGGTGGATAGTAGATCTGAATGCCGGGCCAGTAGTCGCCAAGCAGCGCAGCCGAGGTGCTGGAAAGATGGATATCGTTAAGATTGCTCATGGTGTCAATTTAGTTAGTACTGGATCAGAAAAGGCAGATACACGGCTGTTACGATACCGAAGATGTTGCAGTGCGTCAACCACTCTTATATAAGATATAAGATAGTTTATGCTGGTGACGCCGTGCGTAGCCTTGGGGCGGGCACGGCTGTTGTTCTGTGTTGTCGGCGCGAATTTAGCGATTGGGCGGTTTGTGGGCCTGTGTAATGGCTGGTGTGCTATAAATGCCATCATCAAATTACGACGATCTATGTGCGAGGAGGAAGAAAATGTCAGGCATTGAATCAGTCATGCACGAAAACCGCTTGTTCCAGCCGCCTGAGGCGCTGGTGAAAGCAGCTGCGATTTCAGGCCGTGCGGCTTATGATGCAATGTGCGCCGATGCCCGGCGCGATGAGACCGGTTTCTGGGGTGGGCTGGCACGCGAGCATCTGTCTTGGAAAACACCGTTCACCAAGGTGTTGGATGAAACCAATGCGCCGTTTTATCAGTGGTTTCAGGATGGTGAACTGAATGCGTCTTACAACTGTCTTGATCGGCAAGTTGCTGCCGGACTTGGCGACAAGGTGGCCATTAAGTTTGAGGCCGACGA
>JBEILF010000236.1:0-3609 GCA_040379385.1 Burkholderiales bacterium
GTGCTGCGCTAAATGCCGGTAGCCCGGCCGCGACCTATCATCGGTTGGGCGACTTCTACACCGATCGCGCCATGCAACTTGCGACGATGCGGTCACGTTTCATTTTCCCGGCATTCCTGTTAGTGGGCTCGCTGGTGTTAACACCGTTGCCGGCGTTGGTCGGCGGCAGTGTCAGCCTGCTGGGTTACCTATGGCAAATCGTGCGACCGCTGCTCATCTTGTTTGGCCTTTATCATTTGGGACGTTGGTTTCTCAGTGCCGGGGTCGGCTCTGCGTCGGGTTCGTTGTATTCCAAAATTCCGTTCTACGGACCAATCTATGTTCGAGAAAACTTTCGTGACTTCTTTGAGAGTCTGGCACTCATGTTGGATGCCGGTTTGCCGGTACTTGATGCGCTGCCAGCCGCAGCGGATACGGTTGAAGACGCACCGATCCGGCGAGACTTGTTACGACTGCGTTCCCGAATTGAGAAGGGTGGTTCATTGACTGATGCCTTTTGGGCGCTGGAACGGCTGCCGGATAGGCGGGTGATTGAGTTTGTGCAAACCGGAGAGGCGAGTGGCACACTGCCGGAAATGTTGAAGCGGCATTGCACACTGGAGACCGAACAAATTAATGCTTTTTATGAGCAGCTCGCGACCTGGGTGCCCAAAATCGCCTACGGCTTAGTAGTTTTATTTGTCGCCTACAACCTGCTGCGTGGCGGTGGGGTGGCGACTAAGATTTAGGATGCATACATCGCAGTTGTGGATGCCTGTAGTCAAATGAAAGAGGAGTGGAGATGGGGGCAATCAGTTTGGGTCGTGGGTTCGGTTCGCTTCTGCTAGTGCTGGTGGGGTTCAGCGCACAGGCGCAGGCGTCGTATGTGCCCGTCGAGGGGGATGTTGTCCTGAAGAATTTTAGGTTTCAGTCTGGTGAAACACTCGCCGAGTTAAAGATCCATTACACGGCGATTGGCAAGCCGCAAAAGGACGCAAGTGGTCGTGTGACCAATGCCGTGTTGTTGTTGCACGGCACCGGCGGCTCGGGAAAAAGTTTGCTGCGGCCCATCTTCACCGATGTTTTGTTTGGCCGCGGGCAGCTCCTCGATGCGGAGCGTTATTACATCATCCTGCCTGACAACATCGGACACGGCAAATCGAGTAAACCGAGTGATGGGCTGCGCGCCAAGTTTCCCCAGTACGATTACGACGATATGGTGGTTGCACAAAAACGATTATTGGAAGAGGGGCTCGGCGTAAATCACTTGCGGTTGATTCTGGGCACCTCGATGGGCTGTATGCACGCATTTGTGTGGGGAGTGACTCATCCCGACTACATGGATGCGTTGATGCCGCTTGCCTGCCAGCCAGTCGCCATCGCGGGGCGCAATCGTGTGTGGCGCAAGATGGCGATCGACGCAGTGCGTAACGATCCGGAATGGCTCGGCGGGAACTACACCAAACAACCACGCGCGGCGGTGACTACCGCAGCCAACCTGTTGATTCTTGCCGGGGGCGCCCCGATTCAAATGCAGAAGAACCTGCCGACGCGAGAGGCGGCTGACAAATTTGTCGAAGAAACGGTTGCGCGCAATACCGCCGATCTTGATGCCAATGATTTTATGTACGCGGTGGCGTCCTCGCGGAACTACGATCCCTCACCAGGGCTTGAACGAATCAAGGCGCCGGTGATGTTTATCAACACCGCCGATGACTTCATCAATCCGCCCGAACTCGCCATCGCGGAGCGTGAAGTCAAACGCATCAAGAACGGCAAGTTTGTGTTGTTGCCGGCGACCGAGGCCACCTTCGGCCACGGCACACATACCCGCGCGGCAGTCTGGGCGCCGTATCTGAAGGAGTTGCTGGAGAAGTCAGCGCGCTGACACGGGTGTAAGCGCCGGGACGGCTGGTCGACTAAGGCTGGGCGCGTTGTTGCCGCCTCCTTCGAAAGCTGTCCGCCATGAAATCCACCGTTACGTTTGGCCGCTGGTCCCAACTGGTTGGGCTGTTTGTGGTTTTGCAATTGCCGATGGCGGCAGACGCCAACGTGTGTCCCGCCTCGAAGGAAGTTCAACGCGCGGAAAGTGGTTCGGCGCGCATCTCGATTGTGGAGCTCTACACGTCGGAAGGCTGTAATAGTTGCCCGCCGGCAGATAAGTGGTTTGGTGGCTTGAACAGATCCGGGGGCGCGTCACAACCGTTTATCCCGCTCGCCTTTCATGTCGATTATTGGGATTACATCGGCTGGAGGGATCGTTTTGCGCAGGCAAAATTTGCAGCGCAGCAACGCGCGATGGTGCAGGCGGCGGGCAAACGAACGGTCTACACACCACAGGTATTTCTGGATGGTGCGGATGTAGGTCTGTGGTCAAGCGGTCGCGTGATGGCAAATGCGGCTTCGGCGGTTCGCGCCAGTGATGCAGTCATCAAGCTCAATGTTGAAGCCACACGACGCACCAACGCGGAACTACACGTCTCGGTGCAAGTGCTACCGGCTGAAACAGCGGCGATGCCGCCAAACGACCTGGTGGTTTACCTCGCCGTGGTTGAACAGAATCTGTCGTCCAGCGTGAAGGCGGGCGAAAACAAAAACGTCAAGCTGGAACATGCCCATACCGTGCGCGAGTTGATTGGACCGTTGTCCGTGGCCGGGTTGCGCGGATCAGAAAAGTTGGGACCCGCGTTGCTGGGTCGGGTGAGTGCGTTAGTGGTGCTTGACTCTGCGTGGAAAATTGAAGATCTCAGCGTGGTTGCCTACGCGCAGCAGCGAGGTTCACTCACAAAACTGCAAGCCGTTGCGCTGCCATTGTGCGACAAAAAGTCGTGACGCAACGACCGCGGCTAGGCGGTAAGTATCTGATTCCGCCCGGCGCGTTTGGCGAGCAGCAGCGCGTCGTCCGCCCGTTTGGTGAGTTCGGCAACATCCTCGCCAGCCTGCCATTGCGCAATGCCACCGCTAAAGGATGCGCGGATTGCCGCTCCGGCGTTGCCGTGCGGCATGGAGGCAAAATCTTGACGGATACGTTCGAGCACGGCAAATGCCGCCGCAGCGTCGGTGTTACGCAGGACAACGAGGAACTCTTCACCACCATAACGGCAGACGATATCCGTTGCTCGCAAGCGGCCCTTGAGTAACCACGCCAGGCTACGAATGACCTGGTCGCCGACCGGATGGCCGTAGGTGTCGTTTACACGCTTGAAATGATCAATATCGATCATCGCCACACAAAAGTCGCTCGGCGAATTTTGTGAAGCCGTGATCAATTGGGACAGTCTTGTCTTGGCGGCCGTGTGGTTGAGCAGTCCGGTCAGGCTGTCCTGCAGAGTTGAGCGCTACATCTCACGATAACGTTCAATCTTGGTCCGCACCACCGCCGCGAGCAGCAGCGGGTTGCATGGTTTGGTCAGAAACTGGTCGCCCCCCAATCGCAGCGCCTCAATTTGCATATTGAGTTCCGTCTCACTCGAGTGATAAACCACCGGCAGGGATTGGTAGGCCGCCAGCTGGCGCATCACCCGATTGGCTTCGATGCCGCTGCAGTGTGGCATGTGCATATCCATCAACACCAAGTCCGGCTGGTACATCTCGATGGCGGGAATGAGGTCTTGCGGATCATTGATGGCA
>JBEILF010000237.1:0-3570 GCA_040379385.1 Burkholderiales bacterium
GCATTTTTTCCATACGGGCGCGCAGCTTTTTGTAAACCTTCTCGGCCACGCCTTCTTGCACCAAGAGGCGCGAGCCCGCGCAGCACACCTGGCCTTGGTTAAACCAGATGGCATCGACCACACCTTCGACTGCGCTATCGAGGTCCGCGTCATCAAACACAATGAACGGCGATTTGCCGCCGAGTTCCAGCGAAAGCTTCTTGCCCGTGCCTGCGGTGGCGCGGCGGATGATGCGGCCGACCTCGGTGGAACCCGTAAACGCAATCTTATCGATACCCGCGTGTTCGACAATCGCCGCACCGGTCTTTCCATCACCCGTGACGAAGTTCACCACACCGGCAGGTAGCCCAACACTCGCGCAGATTTCAGCGAACAAAAGTGCGGTGAGAGATGTAAGCTCGGCGGGCTTTAGGACAACGGTGTTGCCCATCGCGAGTGCCGGGGCGATTTTCCAGCTCAGCATCAGCAGCGGAAAATTCCACGGAATGATTTGGCCGACCACACCGAGCGGCTGGTAGTCACGCATCTCGGTATCGGCCAGTTGCGCCCAACCGGCGTGGTGATAAAAGTGGCGTGCGACCAGCGGGATATCGATATCGCGCGTCTCGCGAATCGGCTTGCCGTTGTCCATCGTCTCGAGAACGGCAAAGAGGCGCGAATGCTTTTGCACCTGGCGCGCAATAGCGTAGAGGTAGCGTGCTCGAATGTGGCCCGGTGTGCTGCTCCAGCCTTTGAATGCGACGCGTGCGGCTTTGACAGCGTCGTCGACGTCTTTCTTGCTGCCCTGCGCCACGCGCGCGAGCTTTTTGTTGTTCGACGGGTTGATCGAATCAAACCACTCTTTGGACGATGGGTCGCGCCATTTGCCATTGATGAAGATGCCAAATTTGCCGTCGTGCTCGGCGATCCAATCGAGCGCGGGTTTGGCGGCTTCTGGGGCGGGGCCGTATTCGAGGGTTTTGAGGATTTGTTTGATAGTCATTATTGATTTGTGAGGTATTCCGACGGCGGGCGCTATTGCAACAAGGATTTGAGAAGCCTGACGAAATCGTCAGTAGAAACATTTGCCTGCTTCAATATTGCCGAGAGTGTTCCTATTTTCAGCTCACGGTGTTTCGGTACAACGCATCCGTCGGTGCCGCGGTGCAAGACTACGTAGCTGCCGCGCTGACGCATCTCGACGAAACCCAGCCTTACCAAAACCCGGATCGTCTCGTCGCGCGAGACAACAGGTAGTTTAGGCATGCGCCTGAACTTCAAATGTGGTCATCAACGACCGGCCAACAAATGATTGCGGAAATTCTTCGAGAAACAGCTCTGTTGCTTCCCGCAGATTCTCCAGCGCCTCTTCGACCGACTCGCCTTGGGTCGTGGTGCCCGTCTCGGGGTTCAAAGCGACGAAGCCGCCGTTTGCATCAGGGGTCAGTACTGCTGTAAGTTGCATATGCACTCCTAACCTAAAGATTGATACTGCATCGACGCATAACGCCCATACGCATAGTGCTCAAGCTGCCGCTCAATATCATTCACCAACGCTGAAGCGCCAATGCGGAACAAATGCGGCTGCATCCACTCGTCGCCTAACTCTTCTTTCATCAGGATCAGCCACTCCAGCGCTTGCTTTGCAGAACGAATGCCACCTGCGGGCTTGAAGCCAACTTTGTAGCCAGTCTGTTCAAAGTATTGGCGGATGGCGCGGACCATGACCAGCGAGCCCGCGATGGTGGCGTTGGTCGGCTCTTTGCCGGTCGAGGTCTTGATGAAATCCGAACCCGCCTGCATACACACAATCGATGCGCGACCGATGTTCTTCAGTGTACCCAGCTCACCCGTGGCGATGATCGACTTCATGTGCGCCGGGCCGCAGGCTTCACGGAAGGCTTTGACTTCGTCGTATAGCGCGCGCCAGTTGCCGGTGAGCACGTGTTCGCGTGAGATAACGATATCGACCTCGACCGCACCATCCCTCACACTTGCCTTGATTTCTTCGATCTTCTGCGGAAATGGCGTGAGGCCCGCCGGGAATCCGGTCGACACTGCGGCAACGGGAATGCCGCTGCCGGCAAGTGCTTCCACCGCCGTTGAAACAAACCTGTGATACACGCACACTGCACCGGTGTGGAGCTTGAAGTCCGGCAATCCGAGGTCGGCCAACAACTGCTGCTGCACCGGCTGCCGCGCTTTGGCGCACAGACGTTTGACCGTGCCGACCGTGTCGTCACCCGACAGTGTGGTGAGATCGGTGGTCTTGACGGCATGAATGAGCCACGCAGCTTGCCAGTCCTTCTTCACCATGCGGCGCGTGCCCATGGTGGCAGCGCGGCGCTCAATAGCGCTGCGGTTGATACGCACATCGCGCACTGGTGTCAGATCAAAACGCGTACCGGGATTGCGGCCATTGTCTGCGGCGGGGAACAAACATGCGCCGAACTTGATCTGAGTGACTTTGACCATCAAGAACTGGACTTTATTGACGAAAACCAATTATACGCGCCTCGAAACAGCGGGCGACGCATAAAATATTCAGGCAAGCGCAGGGGAACCAATTGTGGATGACAAAAACGACATCATTTCGATAAGCGAACAGCCTAGCACCAAGCGCATACTCGTCTTGGGCGCACTTGCCGTTCTCGCCGCCATGCCCCTTGTTTGGTTCTCGGTTGACACCGATGCTGGCGAGACGCTGCTAAAGCTCACCAGCCTATCGACGCAGACGAAAGCCGTCAGGCGCTAGCCGTCGCTCCGGGCCGCTAAGGCCTTCTTAATCGTGTCGTACCCAAATCCGCGCGCTTGCATGTAGCGAATTTGCTTCGCACGCGCTTCTGCATCTGCGGGGGTCTTGCCAAATTTACGCGTTAGCACCTCCCGCGCCCGCGCCACCTCGGTTTCACGCATCGCTTGCACTGCCTTTGCGGTCGCAGCATCCGGTACGCCCTTTTGCTTGAGCGTCTGGGTAATTCGCGCGGCACCGTATTTGTTACCAAGTCGGCGCGCCGTCTGCTCAGCAAAGCGCGCCTCATTGAGCCAACCCTCTGCCTCACACCACTCAACAGCCTTGGCGATATCCTCCGGTGTGAATTCTTTCGCCGCCAGCTTCCGCTCAAACTCAACGCGACTCATATCGCGCATGGCGAGAAGTCGTAACGATGTGGAGACTATCTCGCGGTTGGCGGGTTTCGGCGTCTTGGTCATTCGTCAACCCGATTCAGGGCTTCGGCTGGCAAAAGGGCGATCACTCGGCGAACGGGTTTCGAAGTTCAACCCCCGTCCCCGCAAAGTTGGCTTCGTTGCGCGTCGCCACGGTCAGTCCGTGCAGGCGCGCAAACGTCGTCCTCGCCGACTTTCGTTTGGGCCGCGTGAGAGCCGACTTAAGTATTTCCCGGTGTTCCGCCTCGGCACTGCGGCCATGTTGTGCCGCGCGCTGCCTCAACACCAGCGCGACCTCTTCGTCAACGTTGCGAACGACCAGATTCGTCGCCCTGCGCGGCTCGCACTAGAGCGCTATCAATGATTGCATTTTGTTGCTCCGAGGCTAAGGCCGCAACGTCAGAAATCGGGCAAAAAAAGGGC
>JBEILF010000238.1:0-3549 GCA_040379385.1 Burkholderiales bacterium
AAAAGACGGAAGCCAAAGAGGAAAAGCTTTTGGGCTTCACAAATGGCGCATTTCAGCGCATAGTCACGAAGCCGAGCATCGCCGGATTTGGCATGAACTGGCAACACTGCAATAAGCATATCTTCTGCGGGCTGTCGTATTCCTACGAACAGTTCTATCAGGCCGTTCGGCGGTCCTGGCGCTTTGGGTAAACTCGCCCCGTTGACGCCTACATGGTTATCGCGGAGACAGAGGGACCGGTCCTCAAGACCATCCGCGAAAAGCAGAAAAAGCACGAAGAAATGAAAGCGGCCATGGTTCACGCGATGGCCGATATCCAAAACGGAACCGGACGCCGCCAACTGGCATCCGCGCAAGGCACGAAATCAATGACTCTCCCGAGGTGGATCTAATGGACGTTATTCTCGACCAGCGGCACGGCCGCAACTGGGCGCTCTACAATGGAGACTGCTGTGAAGTCGTCAAGGGTATACCCGATGAATCGGTAGACCTGACGGTGTTTTCGCCGCCGTTCTCCAGTCTGTACACCTACTCAGACTCCGAGGCGGACATGGGCAACTGCGCGAGTGATGAGGAGTTCTTCGCGCACTTCGGCTTTCTCGCGCCAGAGCTGCTTCGCGTGACCACAACGGGCCGGCTATGCGTAATGCACGTCAAAGACCTGCCGACGTACCGAAACAGCGACGGCGCCAGCGGGCTGCGAGACTTCCCCGGACAGTGCATCGTCGCCATGGAGCGCGCCGGGTGGACTTTTCATAGCCGCGTGACGGTCTGGAAATGCCCGGTCACTGAGCGCGAGCGGACAAACAATAACGGGCTACTGCACAAAACCGTCATGCGAGACTCGTCGCAGATACGGCAAGGTATGGCGGACTACGTGCTGGCATTCCGCAAGACGCCACCAGGCGACAATCTCAGCACGAAGCCGATTGAGCGTCCTAACGGGTTTGAGCGGTATATCGGAGCGGATCACCTGGACCCGCGCGAGTGCGACACTCATCCGTCGAAGTACGCTCGCAAAGGGCGCGACGGTCGTACCAGCGTTGAGATTTGGCGTCGGTATGCGGAGCCGGTATGGTGGGATATCGACCAAACAGATGTGCTCAACTTCCGCATCGCCCGCGACGAAAAGGATGAAAAACACATCTGCCCGCTACAGCTCGGGCTAATCCGGCGCTGCGTGGAATTGTGGTCTAGCGAGGGTGACGTGGTGTTATCTCCGTTTGCTGGCGTTGGATCGGAGGGTTTTGTCGCCCTGGACATGCACCGCAAGTTTATCGGCATCGAACTGAAGCCGGGGTACTTTTCGACGGCGATTAAGCATCTGGAGAGCGCGGAGGCGTATGCTGGTGCGCAGGGAGGGCTGTTCGATGCCAACGATTGACCACGCCCGCGCCCAGCAGCTTGCCTGTGCCGAGTACATCATCGGCGGTGGGCCGGACCAGCGCGGCGCGGCGTTGGGCCTGTTCGACTGGTTTGCGGAGGAGTTCATCCTCACCCACGAAACCCCTTGCAATCCGCGCCAGTAGTGAGAAAATAAAGTGTGGGCTTGATCACCCACACGGTCGGAAATTCCTTTGCGGGGGCCTCGGTAACGGGGCCTCAACTAAAAAGAGTTTCGGCCAAATCCGCAAAAGGAAAATTACAACCATGGGTAAGCGTAAAAGCGCTTCAAAGTCATTGCGGTTTGACGTGTTCAACCGCGACGGATTTACATGCCAATATTGCGGTCGAACTCCTCCCGATACGGTGCTTGAGTTGGATCATTTGGTAGCAGTTGCAAACGGTGGAGACAACGAAGAGTTGAATCTGGTAACCGCTTGCGCTGATTGCAATAGGGGCAAAGCCGCAAAGGTTTTAGGGGCAATAAAACCATCCCCGGACGCCGATCTGAAGCGTTTGAAAATTGAGCAAGAGACGGCAGAATACAAACGGTATTTAGAGGCTGCCGTACGCAGAGATGAGCAGGTGGCGCTGCTCGTAGAGCGTATTCAGTGCTGCTGGCAAGACAACTTCACAATGGACACGGTTCCATCTGAGCCAGTTTGCAAAACATGGATAAACCGATATGCGATGGAGTCAATTGAGGCTGGAATAATCGCCAGCGTTCCGACCGTTCATCGTGGTCAGATCGGCACATGGAATTTTAGCGCCATGATCCGGTATGTATCGGCTGTAATCAGGAATATTGAGCAAGGTGAAAACGATGGCTAGATCCAGAAATATCAAGCCTGGATTTTTCGCCTCAGAGCAACTTGGCACATGTGACCACGGGGCTAGATTGTTGTTTGCTGCCTTGTGGACGCTTGCTGATAGAGAGGGACGGTTAGAGGATCGACCGATGCGAATTCGCGCCTACGCCTTTCCGTATGACGCCGTGACGGTGGACGATATCGGTCGGTGGCTGTCCCAACTTGAGAATCACAATTTGATCTCGCGTTACTCCAACGCTGGCGTAGAAGTGATTTGCGTTGATAAGTTCAAAGCGCACCAGAACCCACACGTTAAAGAGTTGCCAAGTAAATTACCGGGCAAGCCTAGTGCTAGTACCGGACAAGCACCAGACTTTCAAAACTCAACATGCGAAAAAGTACCGGACAAGCACCAGACAAATTTGCATAGCTCATGCGAAAAAACCGTGCTGATTCCTGATTCCTGTATCCTGATTCCTGAATCCAGTAGTCCGGGTTTCGATCTCGAAGCCGCATTCGATGAGCTTTGGGACGCCTACCCGGCAAAGGGCCGAACACGCAAGCCGATGAGCCAGCAGTACTACGTCGAAGCCGTCGCCACGCTACCGGACGACCAGCAGGCGGCGAAGCATCGCGCCATCATTGCGCCGGTGCTACCGGGCGGCAAGTGGGCAAAGAGCGCGCAGTGGGCCAAAGGCTTTGTGCAGGGCCTTCCGGTGTACCTGAACCAGACGCAGTGGTTGGAGTCACCGGAACCGGAAGGCGTGGCGAGTATGGCCGGGGCATACGACCACCTCCCGCTGGGCTTCACGCAAGCCGAGAAGGACAAGATGGCGCGGGTGGAGCGCGAACGGGCGGAGGACGGGCTGCAATGATTGGTAAACGGCTATTTGACAGGGTGATGTGCCTGAAGGAGTTCAGCCCGCTATACACCAGAAACCCGGCTATGAAGGTTACAGCCAAGCACGTGGCTGATGCTTGGAAGGGTTACGGGCGGGAATCTCAGGTGTTTGAGATTACGCCAACTGCGGAGTATTTCTACGCTGGAACGGATCAAGAGGAATGGGATGTGTTTGAAGACTTCCCATCGCTACTCCCGCCGTATAACAACCTTTGGATGGAGTACACTCCCCCGTTAACGATTCGCAGTAATGGGACGGTGAAGACATTCAACATTGACGGCTTGAAGATAGGTGTTTCGATACAGACATCTGACTTGACCGTTCACCCGCTTTATCCAAATTGCGAGTTAAGGGCGCAAATGATGCAGGTGTTTGTAGAGCGCCGAGGGATTTTATTGGGTCCATCCATGCATTCATGCTGGTTGCTCGACCAGACAGGAAAAGCACTCAGCGCG
>JBEILF010000239.1:0-3544 GCA_040379385.1 Burkholderiales bacterium
AGGCACCCATAGATTTAGCAACCTTCCAACCCAGCTCTGCCAGCGGTCTTGCGGCCTTACCCATGGCCTCAGCTTGCGCAGAGGCGGCCGTGCCGTTGACCACGCGGCGCATGATGCCTTGCAGGATGCCGGCCATCCGAAACATGTTGTACGCCAGATAGTAGTCAAAGTTGTCGATGCCGTCTGGACGTCCGGTGCGTGCGCAGTAACTCGTCACGTAATCCCGCAAGGCCGGAATACCGAGTGCGGCGAGATCAACACCCGCTAACCCACGAAACGCAGTCGGCGGCACGTGCCAAGTCATGGCGTGATATGCAAAGTCGGCGAGTGGATGCCCGAGTGTGGAAAGCTCCCAGTCGAGTACTGCCAAAATGCGCGGCTCGGTGGGATGGAAGATAAGGTTATCGAGCCGATAATCACCGTGCACGATCGACGTGTCATCACCTGCGGGGATGTGCTGCGGCAACCACTCGATCAGGTTGTTCATTGCCTCAATCTTCTCCGTGCCAGAGTCTTGATACTGTTTGCTCCAACGGCTGATTTGGCGGGCGAAGTAGTTGCCGGGTTTGCCGTATTCACCGAGCCCGATCATTTCAAAGTTCAGCGAGTGCAGAGCGGCAATGACCCGATTCATTTCATCAAAAATCGCCGCGCGCTCGGCATTTGCCAGGCCCGGTAGCTGTGGGTCCCACATGATGCGGCCTTCCACCATCTCCATGATAAAAAACGCACGGCCGATGATCGATTCGTCCTCACACAATGCGTAGGTGTTTGGCACTGGGATATCGGTATGCCGAAGTGCGGTGAGAACTTGATATTCACGCTCGATGGCGTGTGCCGACGACAGTAGCTTGGATGACGGTCCCGGCTTGGCGCGCATCACGTAATTACGTTTAGGCGTGACGAGTTTGAAGGTGGGGTTGGATTGCCCGCCTTTAAATTGCTCAACCTTGAGCCCATCGAATTCGCTACCGAGCATTTCCGACAGCCATTCTTCGAGCGCGCCAACGTTGAACTGGTGTTGGGTGGATACGGGCTTGGTGCCAGCAAAGTGTTGAAACGGATCGGTCATTGTTTAGTCGTTCTAGTGTCGTTGTGCTGTTTCATTGGCTTTCGGCAAACACCGTAGTGACGCATATCGTCCCGGCAATACTGCCCTCGCTGAATAACGGGGTTACTGCATGGAATGAAAACAAAGAAACTGTCACCCCGGTGCCGTTTGGTAACGAAGCCGAGATGATATGCATAAGTTGGTGGCATTAGGATCCGCATCATTCAGCGCCAGAAACTTTCGCGCTCGACGAGGCATATTGCCCGAACAACAACTCCATGGTTGATGAGCGTATGTTGTGTTGTAACCAGTCAGTAGGCGAGAGATTGGTGGCGCGCAAAATGACATCACGTGGTGCTACGCCGACATCGATCACATTGATGCACGCCGGGCTTTGCTCAAAGCCCCCCATCATCGTCCGTTGGCCGGACAACAGATAACTCAATATCGCGCGGTTCACCCCGCCGTGTAGTACCAGCAACAGGGTTGACCAGCCCGGGTCCTGACGCAGTTCCTCAATCTCCGGCAGCACCCGATCAAGCAACTCACCGACACTCTCGCCACCCATGAATTTGGTATCGAGTGAGGCAGTGCCATGGAGCACGCTGAGGAAACTCTCGCGTAACTCATGCTTCGGAATATCGCGAAGTTTGCCGGCACGAATTTCTCGCAGGGCAGGGCGGTGCTCCATCGTGCTCGTGGATTCGAGCTGCGCCAGTAGTCGCTCCGCAGTTTGAATGGTGCGCGGCAGGCCGCTGACAATGACCCGATCAAAGTTAACGCCGTGTTGCGCAAACAATCTTCCTGCCGCCTCGGCTTGGGTGATACCGGCTACATTCAACGGCACACCGTCCGGCGGAATGGCTGCTCCCTCCGGCGTGAAGTAAGTGACGGCACCATGGCGCATCAAATAGATGCGACGTCTCACCGCTTTCTCGCTTGGCTTAATCGGTGTTGCAGCGCCCATTAGGCGATCACTTCATCGGCACGCGGTGTAAAGCCAATCTTGCCGGTCAATAGTTGCGCGTACATGACCCAATCACCAGCAAAACTGTAGAAGGGATAGGTGAACGTGGCAGGGCGGTTTTTTTCAAAGAAGAAGTGTCCCACCCATGCAAAGCCATAACCGGCGAGCGGGATCAAACAACCCATCCACCATTGCCGCGTCGTGATCATCGCGGCAACGATCCCCAGCACAATGGTCGAGCCGATGAAATGGAGCGTGCGGCAGGTGGTGTTGCGGTGCTCGGACAGGTAGTACGGATAGAACGAGGCGAAGGAAGTGTACCTTTTTTCCATGTGCGGGGCTTAAGCCTCAGTTTTTGTAAGAGGAATCAATTCGGTCAAGTTTGCGCAGCAGCGCTGGCCAAGCCAAGTTGGCACCCAGCCCAGCAGTAGCGGTTTTCATCTGCGCTCTAGCACCATCTAGGATCGGCTGCGGGATCGGGATCAAGTCATCGCCAAATCGCCCGCCGGCTTGCGCGCGAATCTGCACGGCGCAACAGGTTTCAAAGAAGTACATGGCCAGGAACGCGTCGGCAACAGTGTTACCAACCGTCAACAGGCCGTGGTTACGCAGCATCAGGAAATTCTTGTCGCCAAGGTCGCGCACCAGTCGCGGCTTCTCATCGTCATTAAGCGCGATCCCCTCGTAGTCATGATACGCAAGACTCGAAAGGACAATGATGGATTGCTGCGAGATTGGCAACAGCCCGCCGCGTTGTGCCGCTACCGCGACACCATTGGCGGTATGGGTGTGCAACACGCACTTGGCGTCTTCCCGCGCGGCGTGTACCGCGCTGTGAATGACAAACCCGGCCGGATTGACCGCAAACGGATTGGACGCATCGAGTTTGTTACCAGCGGCGTCAATCTTTACCAATGTGGAGGCCGACATTTCTTCGAATAACAACCCGTACGGATTGATCAGAAACTGGCCGTCTGTACCGGGGATCTTCGCAGTGATATGGGTGAACACCAAATCCGACCAGCCGTAGAGCGCGATCAGCCGGTAGCAGGCGGCGAGATCGACGCGGGTTTGCCATTCTTCGGCGGAAACCTTGTCCTTAATCGAGGGAAAATTAGCGGGATTTACGCTGTGGTTCACATATCCTCCGACGTTCTTGTTTTCATAACGGAGAGTTTACGCCGGATGGCGCGGTCGCGGGGCTGGTGATCGGCTTACGCCCGGTCGGCAGATGGCGCTGAAGGTAGGCAAGCCGCAATTCGGAGCGCACGCCAATCCGGATATCTACGAATGTCGTCCCGGCTTAGTTACGTTACTGCGCCGGGGCAACAGGCTTAGAGTGTCGCACTCTTCATACATCTTTGGCTTTGCTACACACTTCGAAAGCGCCTCGCCAACTGGATAAAACGCCGCTGGAATGAAACATCACTCGCGGAAGGCGCATACCGTGCCGCAACGTACGCATCGATGACGTTTTTGGCCTTTGCGTAGTCTTGCGTTCGTTGGCGCTCGATGCGTTTCAAGAA
>JBEILF010000240.1:0-3526 GCA_040379385.1 Burkholderiales bacterium
GATGAATTCCTGCGGCAGCATCAATCAGTACTTTACGCTGAGGAAGATACCCGCGATGGTGGCGCTCATAAGATTCGACAACGTCGCCGCCACCACCACGCGCAAGCCGTACTGCGCCACCGTGGCGCGCAGATGCGGCGCGATACTGCTAAACGCACCGGCCAAGATGGCAATCGAAGAAATATTGGCAAAGCCACACAACGCAAACGAAAGGATCGCCAGTGTGCGTGGGTCGATCACCGTCAGGCCTGCGGCCGCTACCTTGACGGGATCTTGCAAGTACGGTGCGAGACCGACATAGGCGACAAACTCATTGAGGATTAATTTTTGCCCGATCAAGTTACCCGCGAATGCGGCGTTTTCCCACGACACGCCGAGCATATAGGCAAGCGGCGCGAACAGTTTGCCAAGCAACGTTTCCAGGTTGACGCCGGGATATCCGATCCAGTTGGCCGCACCGCCGATCATGCCATTCAAGAGGGCGATCAGCCCGATAAAGGCAATCAACATCGCGCCCACCGCACACGCGATCTGAAAGCCCAATGCTGCGCCGCTCGCAGCGGCTTCGATCACGTTCGCAGGCTTTTTTTCTTCAAACTGAATGTTGTCGAAACTGATGTTCTCTTGCTCATTCGACGGACACAGCAGCTTGCCAAACAACAAGCCACCGGGGATCGCCATAAATGAGGCGGCGATCAAGTACTCCATCTTCACGCCGAGCCCTGCGTAGCCCGCCAGCGCGGCACCGGCCACACTCGCCATGCCGGAAGTCATGATGACAAAAATGGTTGGCCCCTTGAGCTGCGCAACAAAGGGTTTCACTGCTGCACCCATTTCGTTTTGCCCGAGAAAGATGGTGGTGACCGCACAAAACGATTCGATCTTCGACACGCCGAGCAACTTTTGTAACACCGTGCCCAGAATGGTGATGATCCAACGCATGATGCCGAGGTAATACAACACCGCAATCAGCGCGGTGACATAGATGATGGTGGGAAGCACACGGAAGGCGAAGATAAAGCCCAAGCCGCCCGGCTTAAACACATCGGGGCTGACCAAGCCACCGAACATGAACTCGGTACCTTTGGCACCGAACTCGAGTGCATGAGTCACTGCCGCCGCGATGCCGAGCAGAACCGCATTACCCGTGGATGAAAACAACACAACCGCACCGATCGCCATTTGCAACGCAAGCGCGGACAACACGACACGCCATTGCACACGACCGCGACCCATCGAGAACAACCAGCCGATGAATAGCAGCAATGCGATGCCCATGAGGCTGCGAACAACGTCTGACATGCCCTACTCCCCTTGTTTTTAGAGCACCGAGTTTACCGGAGTATGGTGGCACTTCCTGGGCAAGTACAGCCCCTCGCCTGACGAGGCGAGTACACTTCCTCACTAGGCGAGTACTCCCTCCCGCCGCGCTTGAAAACCCGCACCAAACGAAAACAACGGGCCAACGGCGGCCAACGGGAGAGCGATGATAAAGACCCACCACGGACCGCCCATCATGGCATACGCAGTCCCAGCCCAGCCGAAGGCACTGATCATTTCGACAATACTCGCCAGCGGATGCGCCTGACCACGCCGGTTCATCTCTCGGCGGTTGGCCTTGCGCGGATTCAGCACATGGCAGGCCGCACTGCTGGCCGCCGCACACGTGGCACAGATGGCGAGCACCAGCCCCTGCCACGGTTTGGTCGCGAGCCAAAAGAGCACCAGCGGCAGAACCATCAGCAGCGGTGGAACGGCTGCGGCAATACCTTTCAGCAAACGAATACGATCAAGTGCGACGGGCGAAGTACCAACCAAGTCCGGCGCATCTTCTGCCGCCACCGTGATCCATGCCAAGTTGCCCACGAGCATGGCCACAATCATCACGCAA
This sequence comes from Burkholderiales bacterium, assembly GCA_040379385.1. Taxonomy (GTDB): domain Bacteria; phylum Pseudomonadota; class Gammaproteobacteria; order Burkholderiales; family Usitatibacteraceae; genus UKL13-2. Next base: position 1,892 of record JBEILF010000240.1, read on the forward strand.
CCCGGCAGCAAGAATGCGGCGGTGCGGCCCGAGCTGCTAAAGCCAATGAACAACAATGGTGTCATGTACAGCACCTGTAGCAGCGTCTCGGAGATGAGCTTCGGATCGCGCAGAATCAACTTCCATTCCTTACGCAATACCACCCATGCCAGCCCACCGGCAAAAGCCCTTTGCGTTCCCGGCGCACCGGCGCGCCTGCCGACCGAGCCACCGGCACTGGACGACTCTTGTGTGCCAGACACAAATCGCTGATAAGTGAACTGAACCACGAGCAAAAACACCACTACCGAAAAAGCGAGGAATACCAACATCGGCACAACATCGCCTAAAAATGCGCGCGCCGGCCACCACAACACACTTCCGACTTCGAACAAACCGCCCGGGGCCGCCTCGCGCTGGATCCAGCCGGCAAGTTGCGCACGCGTCTCGCGGCTGAGCAAGTTATGGAACTGTGATGCCAGAAACGCGGCAGCACCGATCAGCGCACCCAACACCTGCGCGGCGGTTTTGGCACGGCGTGCGCCGATCATTTTTACCAGCAGCATCGTCAGCCAGACGCCAACTGCCGCCGCCAATAGGGCCATGGCCACCAGCGCCGGATAGATGGACATCAACGACGGCTTGCCGAAAAACAAACCGGCGTGTGCAAACGGCAACACCAACAGGATCGGTAAAAAAATCGCACCGAAACCAATACCGAGTGAGCGCACCAACAACACGGTACGTGGATTGATCGGTGAGGACAGCAGCAAGTCGAGGTCGCCGCGAGTAAAGAAAACATTGACCGACATCGAGATGGTTTGGGACAAAACAACGGTAAACAGCACCCAAAACAACGCGCCGACCAGCTGCGTGATGACTGGCGGGATAACCATGCCGACCTCGGCACCTTTGACAAACCCGTAGATCGAGAGGCCTGCGATTGCATGAATGGCGATCCACACCAGCGCTAACAGCGCAATCATCCACTTGAGGCGTTTGATGCCAAGATTACGCCACATGAGTTTTAATTCATACATCAACAGCCACTGCGGCGTACCCGGCTGATTGAAATAACGGCGGACGGTATTCAATGCGGACTTCACTTGTCGGTGACCGGAATGGATGCTTGGGCATCCGTCAGGTTCAGGAACACATCTTCCAACGTTGCGCCCTGCTGTCCAGCTTGCTCGCGTAACTCTTCGAGCGTGCCCTGTGCAGCAATCTTGCCGTGTTGAATAATGGAGATGCGGCCTGACAGACGCTCGGCAATCTCCAGAATGTGTGTGGTCAAGACAATCGTGTTGCCTTGTTTTACGTAGTCAACCAACATGTCTTTGACCGAGCGCGCCGCGTGGGCGTCGAGCCCGGTCAACGGTTCATCGAGGATCATAAGTTTGGGTTGGTGAATCAACGCGCCGGCCAACGCCAACTTTTGCCGCATGCCGCGTGAGTAACCTTCGGTTTGTTGGTCGGCTTTGTCCCACAACTCCAACCACTTCAACAAATCGGTCGCACGATTGGCGGCGGTGTTGGCGTCGATTTCCCACAACCCAGCAACAAACTCCAAGTACTCCAGCGCGCTCAGTTTGCCGTAAAGCAGCGGGTCATCTGGCAAAAACGCCAGCTCACGTTTGGCCACCTGCGGATCGCGCA
>JBEILF010000241.1:0-3476 GCA_040379385.1 Burkholderiales bacterium
CATCGCGGACTACAAAGATACGCGCGACTTTCCCGCCGTCAAAGGCGTGTCGTATCTGAGTACGCATAATCGCTTTGGCACCATTTCCATCCGCGAGTTAGCAACGGTCGCGCACGCCGAAACGCTGCGCCGCAAGAACATCGGCGCGGAGACATGGCTCGCAGAGCTCATTTGGCGCGACTTCTATTTTCAGATCCTCTGGCATTCACCACACGCAGCTGTCAGCGCCTACAAGCCAGAGTATGATCAGCTCGTTTGGCAGAACGACGAGTCACTGTTTGCCGCCTGGTGCGACGCCAGAACCGGGTATCCGATCATTGATGCCGCCATGCGCCAGCTCAACCAAACTGGCTATATGCACAATCGGCTGCGGATGATCGTCGCAAGTTTTTTGACCAAGGATTTGTTGATCGATTGGCGATGGGGTGAAAAGTACTTCGCCGACAACCTCAACGATTTCGACCTTTCGGCAAACAATGGCGGCTGGCAGTGGGCGGCTTCCACGGGCTGTGATGCGCAACCTTACTTTCGGATCTTTAACCCAATCACACAGAGTGAACGTTTTGACCCGAAGGGCAAATTCATCCGCCACTACATTCCTGAGCTGTCCAACCTGCCGGATAAATTTATCCACGCACCTTGGACGCTGCCCCCGCTGGGCGCGCAAACCACCAGCTTCTTATTGGGCCGTGACTACCCTGCGCCAATCGTCGACCACGCGGTTCAGCGCGAAAAGGCGTTGGCGATGTACAAGGCGGCGCGCTAAGTCCAGTGCAAACAGGCAGCTCTTCGAGAAGCGGTTATTTCAGTCCGATTGGAGCAATGCGGCTAAACGACTCCCGCGTGTTCGCGTCTATAGGCTTACGCTAGCGCACTCTCGCTATGTCTACCTTGACAGTCATCGTTTTCACCTCTAAGGCCATCTGCGATGCCCCATGAAATCAATCTCATCAGCACCATCGCCGTAGGCCTTGGTTTAGCCATGGTGCTTGGCTACATTGCGGCGAGGCTCAAGATTCCCCCGCTGGTCGGCTACCTGATCGCCGGAATACTCATCGGCCCACACACGCCGGGATTCACGGCGGATGTGGGCCTAGCGACACAACTCGCGGAAATCGGCGTGATGTTGCTCATGTTTGGTGTTGGTTTGCATTTTTCTCTTGGCGACCTGATGTCGGTCAAACGTATCGCCATTCCCGGTGCGATCGTGCAAATGTTTGTTGCAACCCTGCTCGGCGCGGGTATGGCTATTTGGTGGGGGTGGTCGCCGGGCGCAGCCGTTGTGTTTGGTATTGCCTTGTCGGTTGCGAGTACCGTAGTATTGCTCCAGGCACTCGAAACGCGCGGCCAGCTTGAGTCGGGAAATGGTCGTATTGCCGTCGGTTGGCTGGTCGTTGAGGATCTTGCGATGGTGATTGTGTTGGTGATGCTGCCGCCGCTGGCGTTTTTGCTCGGCGGCCAGACACCAACCATCACCTCGACCGCTGCCGGCGATGTGTCAAACATTGGCAGCGTGCTCGGCATTACGCTACTTAAGATTGTGGCGTTTGTGGCGCTAATGTTGGTGGTCGGGCGCAAGCTGTTTCCACGCATTCTGTGGGCAGTCGCGGCGGGTGGTTCACGCGAGTTATTCACCTTATGCGTGATCGCCGCCGCGCTGGGTATCGCCTTCGGTGCGGCGGCGCTATTCGGTGTGTCGTTCGCCCTGGGCGCTTTTTTCGCTGGCATGGTGCTGCGTGAGTCCCCCCTGAGTCACCGTGCGGCGGAAGAATCGCTACCGTTGCGCGACGCGTTCTCGGTGTTGTTCTTCGTGTCGGTGGGTATGTTGTTCGACTGGAGGATTTTGATCGAACAGCCGTTAAAAGTTCTTGGCGTGGTCGCGATCATCATGCTGGGCAAAACCGTTGCAGCCGTCCTGTTGGTGCTTCTGTTGCGATACCCGCTCAACACAGCACTGACGGTCGGCGTCAGTCTGGCCCAGATCGGCGAGTTTTCGTTCATTTTGATCGGGCTGGCGGTGACGTTGCAAATCGTGCCGCCGGTCGGTCAAAGCTTGGTGCTTGCCGGCGCGCTGATTTCCATTGCCTGCAACTCGCTGCTCTTTGCCGCCATCGAGCCTGCACAGGCATGGATCCGCGCACGCTCGTCCTTGGCGCGTCGCCTGGAACGCCCGGCGGATCCGCTGGCGGCGCTACCCATGGATACCCCGCACTCACACCTGAGTGGGCAAGTTGTAATTGTGGGGTACGGTCGAGTCGGTCGTCGCATCGGTGAGGCGCTTGCGGCAAACGGGATGTTCTTCGTGGTCGTCGAACAACAACGCGAGGTGGTTGAGGCGTTGCGTGCGCAGGGTATTGACGCCGTAAGCGGCGACGCCAATGAGCCCTTGGCGCTGGTTCAGGCACATGTAGCGCGCGCGGCGGCACTGGTGATCGCCACGCCCGATACGCGGCAGGTGCGCAAAATGGTTGAAATTGCGCGCACGTTGAACCCCAATATCGAGATCGTCATTCGGGTTGATGCCGGCGCAGGCAGCGAAGAGGAGGCAAGCCTGCTCACGCGTGAACGCGCAGGCACGGTGTTTGTCGCCGAACGTGAACTGGCTAACAGCATGGCTGAACACTTGATCACCTATCTCAGGACCAGGCGGACATAGAGCAGTTTGGCGCGCTCCGTGTTAGCGCCTTGATTGTTGTAGCATGATCGTTGTGCCTCATTTTTCCTCACCGCTCACCTTCCAAGACAACTATGGCGTCTACCTCCGGTAATGAAATTCAGAACATGGCTTTATTCTGCGATTTCGAGAATGTGGCACTCGGCGTGCGTGACGCCAAATATGCCGAGTTTGATATTCGTAAAGTGCTCGAACGCCTGCTGGTTAAAGGTGATATTGTCGTAAAGAAAGCATACTGCGACTGGGAGCGCTACAAAGACTTCAAGCGCAGCATGCACGAGGCCGCATTTGAGCTGATCGAAATCCCGCATGTTCGGCAGTCGGGTAAGAACTCGGCGGACATTCGTATGGTGGTCGATGCGCTCGACCTTTGCTACACCAAAGCGCACGTGGATGCGTTTGTCATTATCAGCGGCGACTCGGACTTCTCGCCCCTCGTTAGTAAGCTGCGTGAAAACAACAAAATCGTGATCGGTGTTGGCGTGCGCAGTTCGACGTCAGACTTACTGGTTGGAAACTGTGACGAGTTCATCTTTTACGACGACCTGGTGAAGGCGGAGGAGGCACGCAAAAAAGCCTCTGCCAAAAAAGTGGGCGAGGCGAACGCGAAGAAGCAGCAAGCCAAACGCTCACCGGACAAAAAAGCATCGGCAGATGAGCCTTCTGTACAAGATGCAACAGATGATGCGCGCAGTCTGGAGGCAATCGAATTAGTAGTCGACACCGTCGAAGCGTTGATGAGCGAAAAAGACTTGGATGCGGTTCACGCGTCAAACGTAAAGCTCGCGCTGAAGCGTCGTCG
>JBEILF010000242.1:0-3476 GCA_040379385.1 Burkholderiales bacterium
ACGGGCAGGTGCGCCGCCATTACGAATCGCCAATGCCCAACTTTCGGGAGGGTTGGCTTACGGCAAGGTACGTCAGCGCGCTTAAAATGACCGATTACCCCTAGAGCCCCGCCCTTGTTCTCCTACTTCGAAAAACTCGTCAATCCCTACCCTGAAGCTGCCCCGGGTCCGACCCCGGCGACGTTCGGTGCGTTTATGTGGGCGGCATCAAAGGGGCTGCGCCCATACCTGCTAGGCATGACGCTTTGCACCGCCGCTATCGGCGTGTTCGAAGCGTATCTCTTCAGTATGCTGGGTGATGTGGTTGATTGGCTCGCAAAAGTCGAGCCGTCACAGTTATGGACAACACACCGCACGCATCTGTTGATCCTCGCGGCGATTTTGATTGCCAGCCCACTCGTGGCGGGTCTGCAAGCGTTGTTGAAACATCAAGCGATGGCAGGTAATTTTCCGATGTTGTTGCGTTGGCGTTTTCATCGCCACATGCTGAGTCAAAGCCTGAGTTTTTACCAGGATGAATTTGCAGGACGTGTCGCGACGAAGGTAATGCAGACCGCACTCGCGGTGCGCGATGTGTGGATGATCTTGGCCGACATCATGGTGTTTGTCTTGATCTACTTTGTGACGATGATCGCCATTGTCGGCAACTTCGATCTTTGGATACTCGGTCCATTCCTCGGCTGGCTTGTCCTCTACGTGTTTGCCGTGATCTATTTTGTGCCGCGTTTGGCGAAGGTCGCTCAAGCGCAAGCCGACGCGCGGTCTTTGATGACCGGTCGTGTGACGGATGCGTACACAAACATTTCCACAGTCAAACTTTTCTCGCACACCAACCGAGAAGCGGGCTACGCGAAGTCAGCCATGCAAGAGTTTATGCAGACGGTGTATCGCCAGTGGCGAATGATCACGACTTTCGAAGTGGTCAATCAAATGCTGAGTGTGCTGCTGATCGGCTCAACTGCTGGCGTCACGCTCTGGCTTTGGACGAAAGGTGAGGTCGGTGTTGGCGCGGTTGCAGCGGCCACCGCGATGGCGTTGCGCCTGAACGGCATTTCGCATTGGGTAATGTGGGAATTTGCCGCGTTGTTCGAACATATCGGCACGGTGCGTGACGGCATGACCATACTTTCGCGTCCACACAGTATCGTTGACAAGCCAGATGCTAAGCCACTGCAAGTCACACAGGGTGAAATTCAGTTCGATAAGGTCACGTTTAACTACGGCGGCGAGAAAAAGGTCATCGACGGCTTAAACCTGACGATTCATCCGGGTGAAAAAATTGGCCTGGTCGGTCGCTCGGGTGCGGGAAAATCGACGATTGTGAATTTGTTGCTGCGGTTCTACGATTTACGCAGCGGACGCATTTTGATCGATGGACAGGACATTGCAGGTGTTACGCAGGATAGCCTGCGAACCCACATTGGCATGGTGACGCAAGATACTTCGCTGCTGCATCGATCAGTGCGCGACAACATTGTTTATGGCCGGCCGGATGCAACCGATGAAGATATGATCGCTGCCGCCAAACGTGCCGAAGCGCATGAATTTATCCAGCAACTCACAGACCCGAAGGGGCGGCAGGGCTACGATGCTCATGTTGGCGAACGCGGTGTGAAACTCTCCGGCGGTCAGCGCCAGCGTATCGCGATTGCGCGGGTGAAGTTGAAAGACGCGCCGATTTTGCTGCTCGATGAGGCGACCAGCGCGCTTGATTCCGAAGTTGAAGCCGCCATTCAGGCGAGCCTATACAAACTGATGGAAGGCAAAACGGTGGTTGCCATCGCCCATCGTCTTTCGACCATCGCGGCGATGGATCGGTTGATCGTGTTGGACCAAGGCCGTGTGGTGGAGACGGGCGATCATCAAAGTTTGCTCAAGCAAGATGGACTCTATGCAAGGCTATGGGCGCACCAGAGTGGTGGGTTCTTGGGTGATGCCTTGGATGAAGCGGAGTTACGTGAGGTGGGGCGCCGCGCTGCCGAATGAGGTTGAAGTCGTGATTTGACTCAAGTCCATTACCGTGGTAATGTAAATCATGGCAATCGCACAATCTAAAATTACGACGCAAGGCCAAATTTCCATACCAGCGGAAGTCCGCAAGAAACTTGGGGTGGGTCCTGGCGCGACCATCGAATGGGACGAGAGCAATGATCAGGTGGTTGTTCGCAGGGTCGGGCAACACAGTTCGGCGGACGTTCATCAAGTGTTATTCGGCACAGAGCAGGCGGTAGGAGGAGCCAGCACCAAAGACGGTATTCGGCAGAAAATGCGCAAGAAACATGCGCGCGATTGATACCAATCTGCTGGTACGTCTATTAGTTCGCGATAGTGCCACCCAAGTTGATGCGGCAGAGGCGTTCATTGCCAACGGCGCGTGGGTTTCGCACCTCGTATTGGTCGAGACGATGTGGGTGCTCGATGCGGTCTATGAACGCACGCCGCGCCAGATAGCAAAATCAATTGAGATGCTGCTCAATCACCTGAGCCTGACATTACAAGATGCAGAGGTGGTGGCGGCGGCATTGGATAAATTCAATGCCCGACCATCAATAGGTTTTTCTGACTGTATGGTCTTGGAGATAGCGCGCAAAGCGGGCCACTTGCCGCTGGGGACGTTTGATAAAAATTTGGCCAAGCTAGGCGAAACTCAGCGTCTATAGTTGCGATACGCGGTGGATTTGTTGCGCGGAAATAGTGCAGAGTGCCCACGACAATCTGCTTTTGCACCACAAGCCTACAACTTCACTTCAAGTCCCAACCGCACGTTCGGTTTCGAAGGTGTGTTGGTACTCGTAACGGTACGACCAAACGCATCGAAGTAGGTGTTTTCATTGACCGACGACGGCTTGAGAATGTTTGAAAGTGTCAATCTGAGCTGCGTTTTAGGTGTCACTTTCCATAGCGCGTAAATGTCGAGGTCGCGTTTGGCCGTCAGGTAGGCGCTTTGGTTGAGGCCGGTGCGGACGTCGCCGCCGCTGCGGAAACTGTACGAGCCGCCCGCGCTCACCACGCCATTCTTCATGCGGTAATCGAGACCCGCAGTGCCGCTAAACGGTGTTTGGGCATCCAGACGATTGTTCGGCCCCGGAACGGAATCGACCGACGACCAGTTGCGGTTCATGTTGATCCGAAAGTCGATGCCGGGTGCGGTCGGGTAGAACTTCTGCAGCGGCAACTTGGCGTCGAACTCAAGGCTCTTGGTTTCGGCCTGACCGTCGTTGATGAACGTTTGTACCCAGCGACCGCTGATTAAGCGCAAACCTTGGCGGTTGTAATCAGTGATGCGCCGTACCGCCGCGGACAGGCTGACAGATGCGCCTTGGTCCCAGAATTTTTCCAGCGCGATGTCGATGCCCGTCGCAAGTTCAGGACGCAAGTCCGGATTGCCTTGGTAATCTGGTGAGGTTGGTTTGTTGTCGACTGAATACACACGGCGCGGAAACAGGTTGTTAATGTTGGGCGCCTTGTAAGTGCGG
>JBEILF010000243.1:0-3413 GCA_040379385.1 Burkholderiales bacterium
CGCGCCGAATCTCGGTCGAAGCAATCTAACAATCGAGACTAACGCGCGAGTTACGCGCGTTTTGTTCGAAGGACGGCGTGCGGTTGGCGCTGAGTTCCTGCACAACAGCTCGTTGCGGCGGATTCGTGTACGCCGTGAAGTATTGCTCAGCGCCGGTGCCCTGCAGTCACCGCAGATTCTAATGTTGTCGGGTGTCGGTAGCGCCGATGCTTTATCAAAACTGGGGATACCGGTGGTGCATCACCTGCCGGGCGTCGGGCTTAACCTGCATGACCATGCGGACGCCGTGCAGGTTTACGATGCGCCGAAACTAACCGATTTGTTGGGCATCTCGGTTACCGGTGTCTGGCATTTGCTTAAAGGGATTGCGGAGTGGCGAAGCCACCGTACTGGTTTGCTCACAACAAATATTGCCGAAGCGGGCGGCTTCGTCCGCAGTAGTCCGGCAGAAGCAATTCCCGATCTGCAATTCCATTTCGTGATCGGTAAGTTAGTTGATCATGGCCGCAAGGTCACCTTCGGTCACGGCTACTCGTGCCATGTGTGTGTCTTGCGACCAAACAGTCGCGGCAGCGTGACCTTGCAATCATCTGACCCGTTGGCCGCACCGTTAATTGACCCGAATTTCCTGGACGACCCGGAAGACATGACGCGAATGGTTAAGGGCTTCCGTATCATGCGCGAAGTCTTGGCGCAGCCATCGATGGCACGATATGGTGGGCGTGAGTTAAACCGCTCCGCCACGGCGCAGACTGACGCCGAGATTGAAGCTTTCATTCGTAGTCAGGCAGACTCCATCTACCACCCTGTCGGCACCTGTCGGATGGGTGGCGATGATACAGCGGTGGTCGACGCCTCCCTTCGAGTTCATGGCATCGACGGCTTACGGGTGATTGATGCGTCTATCATGCCGCGTATTGTCGGCGGCAACACCAACGCCCCGACCATCATGATTGCGGAAAAGGCCGCTGACATGATCAAGAAGAACACTAAACTCTAGATTTGGCGGGCATCTTCAGCTACAAATGACTGAAGATGCCCGTCTCTGCTTGACTTTACTGGGCTGCTCAGCTTACTTCTTGATCGTCCCGCCGCCTGCTTCAGCGCCCCACAACTCTTTCAAGCGAGCATCGCGTCCACAGCCGTTACGATAGTACTTGTAGCGAATTGGATTTTTTAAGTAGTAATCTTGGTGGTAGTCCTCCGCCGGATAAAACGTTGTCGCTGCGGTGATTTCGGTTACAACGTTAGCCTTAAAGGGCTTTGACTTCGCTAATGTCGCCTTAGACGCTTCAGCTGCGGCTTTCTGTGTATCGTCGTGCGTAAAAACGCCGGTGCGGTACTGTGACCCGACATCGCAGAACTGTTGGTCCTTCACCGTCGGATCGATGTTGCGCCAGAACACTTCAAGCAGTCGCTCGTAGCTGACCTTCTTCGGGTCGTAAACGATCTCGACGGCCTCGGTATGCCCTGTGTATCCGGCAGAAACTTCCTTGTAAGTCGGGTCCTTTTGTTTGCCGCCGATGTATCCCGATGTCGTTGACAACACACCGTCGATAGCATCAAACGGCGGCTCCATACACCAGAAACAACCACCGGCAAAAGTTGCCTTGGCGGTGCCTGCAATCGCGGCAGGTGCTGGTTTTGGTTTGTCCACCGCACCGGCCGGCGAACTGGTTGTACAGGCGAAGGTCGCCACGAAGGCCGCAGCAACAAGAAGATTGGTGGGAAATTTCATGCGTACACTTTCGGAAGTTATCGGTGATAAAAGATACGTTTGAGCGGAGGCGCCAGTTTCAACGGCTATACTTGCGACTCGTTTACGTAACCTTGAGTCGTGCGGCACATGCCTTCCTTTCATTATCGCTTGGTCAATGTATTCGCTGAAACAATCTTCGGCGGCAATCCACTTTGTGTCTTCGAAGACGCGCGCGGCCTTAGCGACCAACAGATGCAGGCGTTGGCGCTACAGTTCAACCTCTCCGAAACGACATTTGTGCTGCCCTCGGATGTCGCCACCGCGCGCGTTCGAATTTTTACACCGACCTTCGAACTGGCCTTCGCCGGCCACCCCACCCTCGGCAGTTCGCATGTTGTGCGGGACTTAACCCGGTGCGGCGATTCCCTCACCCTCGAAATGAAAGCGGGCGTGATTCCAGTCAACGCCCGCGGTGATCGATGGACACTTCAGGCGGGTGCAGCCAAGTCGCGTGATGCTGAAAAGAGTCGCGCCGAACTTGCAGCAATGCTGGGGCTGACTGAGGCGGACGTGCTCCCCGGTGCGCGCTGGATCAACGCCGGCACTGAACAGTTAATTGTCCCGCTCGCTACGCCCGCTGCGGTTCAGCGGGCGTTACCGAAGCCTGACTTACTCGCCGGCGTTGCCAGTGATATCGGCCGCTCGATGGCATACGTGTTTGCCAACAACGGCCAAGACAAATTGTTATCGCGCTTTTTCTTTATGAAACACGGCAGTGTTGTGGAAGATCCAGGCACCGGGGCCGCGACGGCAAACCTTGGTGGGTGGATGATCCATCACGGTCGCACACCTTGTTCGTACGCCATCGAACAAGGCGCTCAGGTAGGCCGTCCCTGCCACTTGGGGTTAGACGTACTTGCCAATGCGGAAATCTTGGTCAGTGGTCGCGTAATTGAGATTGGACAGGGCACGATCACTCTCCCCTAAACGCTCTCGAAACACGTCGCTGTTAGCGTATAGGTAGTAGACCGCGCCGGAAACAAAGGCTGAGATCACTCCGCCAACCCAAACGATACTGGCGCCGATGAGTGTTTCGGAAAACGCGGGAACATTCATCCATGGCGTGAGCAAAAACCCAAAGCCAGCCGCGATTGAGAGTACAGCCAGTAATCGCCAAAGGCCAGCCGACAGAAACTTGCGTGGTCTTAACCAAAAGTATTGGCCTGCACAAGTGATTGCCAAAACCGACGAGAAAAACAACATCCAAGTTACAAAACCGACGCCGTATTCTTTTGTGAACGCCAGTTCCAAACACACCCATGCGCTGGAAGTGACGGACGCCCAGAAGAACGCCCACAAGTAGACGGGCTTGCAAAAGTCACTAACTTTTGCGCCGCGTAGCGCAAATGGTTGCAACCAACGTCGAACGCATTGCATGCCAGAGATCAGCGCGGTCGCCAAAACGCCGTAGACAATCGCATCGGCCCACAGTGGCAACGTTGTGAGCCACTCCGGCGCAGGGCTTCCCGCACGGACAACGACGGATGGAAGGATCAACGCGACCAACCAAGTAGCCAATCGCCAGTCTGGCGTGTTGGTGTTGCCGGGCCCTGGCTGATTCGAAAAACCCCTGAGAAACGCAAACTTCAACATGGTGCTGTCTCCCTCAATGTCGTCGCGCCATACTCAAGGTGCGCGGTTTGGCGCAAACACC
>JBEILF010000244.1:0-3406 GCA_040379385.1 Burkholderiales bacterium
CGCTGAACGCACGTCACCGAGCTTCTCAAAAACGGGAAGCTCCTCTTCACGCCGAATGCGTAGCGCCTCGTCGAGATCCCCTCGGGCGTGAAGCACATCGGCGATCTGGCCGCGTGTGACCGCCGCTGAACGCACGTCACCGAGCTTCTCAAAAACGGGGAGCTCCTCTTCGCGCCGAATGCGTAGCGCCTCGTCGAGCTGGCCGATGGAGAATGCCAGATCGGCCCATTCTGCCCATAGCGGCAGCTTGGCTTCGCTATCGAGATCTTCGCGGCTGGTGAGTTGTCGAAGTTCCGCGATGCGCTTGGCTCTTGCGCCGCCACTTTGATCGAGTTTGGCTGGCGCAAATACAGCCAGTTGCAGTTCGCTGGGGGGCAGGGCTGCAGGTGTGTGCGAATCTACTATTTCCGGACGCGAACCAAAGTCGAATACACCGGCACGCCAAGCCCAAAGATCGGGCGCCAAGGTCGCGATCTTGCTGATCTGGGCAGCCGATAGCCAGAACAACAGTTTGGCGCGCGTGCTCCGCGCAACGTCCTCGCGCCGGATATTGAAATCCAGCCAACGCGCGTCATCAAACCAAACGTCGGCATTGAGCACATTGATCGTACCTGCCGACGAGGACACTTTGGCGATCAGTTGCTCGAAAGCCGCGAAGTCGCTTGCATTCTCGGCATTGAGCGTCACAGCAATCGCGGATTGTTTCGACACGGCGAGTACGTCATTGATCGCGCTCACAAGTTCGCTGCGATAGCGCTCGTCAACACAATCGACAAATAGCAACTGGAACTTGCCGCCGTGGCGCAGCAGCTTGACTAGGCGCTGGAAATCTTCAAAGTGTTCTGGACGCAGGGCACTCGCCGCGTGTTGTCGGGTGGCGTCAAACGGAAAACCACCGACTTTGCTCACGACACGGCAGGCTGCATCGCAGTTGTGGCGGCCGCCGGCGGGTGCTTGTAGCCATCTAGGGTGCGAACCACGGGATGGCTGCGTTGCCAGCTGCCGTCGTTGTACTCAAGCAGCGCCAAGTTGTAAAGCAACTTGCGTGTGCGCTCGTCGTTGCCGATATGGATGGTTGACTTATCGACCGCAACGAGCACGCCGTAATCCGCGGGCTCCAAAAAGCGTCGGTACTCTGAGGCAAGCTGCTTCACGGCGCTTGCGACATCCTCCACAGTGAACTTCGTACCCTCTGCATACTCGCAACAAAGCTTGAGAAGCCGCAGCAATTCGCGCGGATGGCCGCCGCTGCAGCGGACGATCTCCGTGATGATCTGTTGAGAAGCAAACAGGGCGTGATCAGCACGCTTCAAGAGAATATCGTGCATTGCATTTAGGCCCGGCTGAAAGGGGCTACCGTCTTGATTATCGAGCTTGATCATCGGCAGTATCAAATCAGCATCCAGCTTGCTAGTGAGATTGCCTTCGTACTTCAGGCTCAACGGCGCGGTGTAAACGACGTGGGCGTTGATTGCCAACAGTTGCTCTACGTCCTGCACAAAAAACGCGGCGCGATCCTCGGTGCGCAGCTTATCGGTGCCATCGACAATGAACAAGATTCGTTTGGCTTGATTGGTTGCGGCCAATTGCGCTTCAGCGCTGGCGAGGAAGATATTGAATGCTTCGGCGAATTGCGCGAAATTGTTGCGGATCACGCGGCGAAATGAATCCTTATAGGTCGCGTTGGTCTTAAACGCCGCTGTAAACGATGTGAACAGACTGAGGAGCCCCGGGATACCACCACCTATCTTGGCCTGAGATTTCACATCTGCGGATAATTCGCTCGCCTCCTCCATACCCAACACTCTTTCGGCGAACCAGTCTTCCAACGGCTTGATCGCGTCACCCGAAATCGCGATGTTGCGCGTCGATAAACTGGTGAGCAACGCGCGCGCAAGCGCCATCAGCACATCGGCGTACTGGACGTTGTGCAAATCCAGTTGCAGCGCGACATCGACCTCGACTGCCAGATATCGACCGGGCCCGGACAGCGTCTCGGCGTAATGCCGCAGTTGCGTCGTTTTGCCGCTGCCGGTGTGCCCGAAGAGCAAGACATGACTCTTCGTGGCGGGGGTGAAGTTGCCCGAAGTCAGGTCGAGTCCGAGCTTGACCGCCAAGCGCCGCAATGTCTTCTCACTACCGCGTGCAGCCTGCGTTTCGACAAAACGCGGGTCGTTCAGCTCTAGCGGTTGGTCAAAATCGATGTGATACAGAACTTCTTGGATGGTTTTTGGTGGCTGATATAGCATGGCGAATGGTAGGCTATTTGTACGGACCGAATATTCATTATTATAGGGATTAGGTCTTCGTGACGGATTATCAAGGCCGCCTAAGACTCTAGCTGAACGTTGCAATCACTTTCGACGTGCCGGGCACCGATTTGACTTCATCACCAATCAATGGATCAGTTAAAGGGGGCAGGCTGGCATTTTCTATGCTGCGCCTGACTTCAAGGAAGCTGTCACCGCGTTTGTCGAGAAGCGATCAGCGAAGTTTATCGGGAAATGAAACTCTCATAAAGACGGGCGTCTTCAGGCATAAATGCTGCGAAACGCCCGTGGATAAAGGACTTCTATAGTTTGGGGAATCGAAACTAACTCTATCGCTTTGAAATCACAAAGCTGAATTCTTTGCCGTTGTCATCTGAAGACAGCAAGGCATTACCGGTTTGTTTGCAAAACGCGGCGAAGTCTTTCACTGAGCCGGGATCGGTCGCCACGACGCGCAACAACTCACCGGATGTCATGTCGGCAAGCGCTTTTTTCGCCCGCAAAATGGGCAACGGGCAATTCAATCCTTTGACGTCGAGTTCTTTGTTTATTGTGGTTGTGTTCATGTTCTTAGTCCGTGGGTCAGTTTGCCGCCGGCGTCAGCTGCCAATCTAGGGCAACGGTCGTCAACAACCGTAATCCCGCTGCCGCAATGTAGAGCGTCGGCCACTAGTTTACCAATATGCGTGCAATTCCCTACATATCAAGCCGCACAGACAATCTTCCAGACATGGCGCAGCAAGATGGCATCTGACAATCCCCAAACTACTGCCCGGCAAGCGATCCCGCGCACGATTTCGCACACAGAGGCGCTTCAGTTTTGGGTGAAGTTAGGCTGCATTTCGTTCGGCGGTCCGGCGGGGCAAATCGCCATCATGCATCGCGAGCTCGTCGACGAGCGACGCTGGATATCAGAAGCACGTTTTCTGCATGCCCTGAACTACTGCCTGGTACTGCCCGGCCCGGAGGCTCAACAGCTGGCAACCTACCTGGGCTGGATGATGCACGGTCGATTGGGCGGCATCCTTGCGGGCGGATTGTTTGTGCTGCCCTCACTCGTCCTGTTAATCGGCCTTTCATGGGTTTACGTCACCTTCGGCAGCCAGCCGATTGTCGCCGGTATCTTCTATGGCATC
>JBEILF010000245.1:0-3392 GCA_040379385.1 Burkholderiales bacterium
GAACCAGAACGGCACAGTTTGAAAGCCGTGGATGGCCATGCCCGCCCAGCTGGTGAAGTGTGACCGCAATCCCGCAAGCGAATCGTGCGTCGGGTAAATAGTGATCACACCCTTGAAGAATTCACCAAATAACATCGGTTGAATCGTGTAGAGGCCGACGAAGACGGACGGGATCGCCAGCAATACCAGCGGCAGCGTCACTACCCACGGACTCTCGTGCGGCTTCTCACCCTTGGCGAGGCCGTGGTGTTCGTGCGCATCGTCGTGCGCGTGGTTGTCGTGGCCATGACTGTCATCGTGCGCATGGTGTAGATCGTCGTAACGCTCCTTGCCGTGGAACACCAGGAAGTACATCCGGAACGAGTAGAACGCAGTGACAAACACACCCGCAACCACCGCGAAGTACGCAATGCCCGCGCCGGGAATCGAAGCGTATTTCACCGCTTCAATAATCGAATCTTTGGAATAGAAGCCGGAGAAAAATGGTGTGCCGATCAATGCGAGTGAGCCGATCAGCGAGGTGATCCAGGTGATCTTCATGTACTTCCAAGCGCCACCCATGTAACGCATGTCTTGGTTGTGGTGCATGCCCATGATGACCGAGCCTGCGCCCAAAAACAGCAGCGCTTTGAAGAAGGCGTGCGTCATCAGATGGAAGATGGCGACTGAGTAGGCTGAGACGCCGAGTGCGACTGTCATGTAGCCAAGCTGCGACAAGGTCGAATACGCAACGACACGTTTGATATCGTTTTGCACGATACCCAAGAAGCCCATGAACAAGGCGGTGATGGCACCGATGATGAGCACAAACGAAAGTGCCGTCTCGGACATCTCAAACAACGGCGACATGCGCGCCACCATAAAGATACCGGCGGTGACCATTGTTGCAGCGTGGATCAGCGCAGAAATTGGTGTCGGGCCTTCCATGGAATCAGGTAGCCAAACGTGCAATGGAAACTGCGCCGACTTGCCCATCGCGCCGATAAACAGGCCGATACAGACTGCGGTGATCAGCGACCACTGCCAGCCGGGGATCGGCTCGATGATGGTCTCTTTGAAATTTTGTGCGAGGGCAAACGTCTCGCGGTAATCGAGTGTGCCGAAGTAAGCGAAGATCAAACCGATGCCGATGAGGAAACCAAAGTCACCAACGCGGTTTACCAGGAATGCTTTTAGATTCGCCTTGATAGCAGTCGGGCGTTTGTACCAGAAGCCGATCAACAAATACGACACCAACCCCACCGCCTCCCAGCCGAAGAACAACTGCAGGAAGTTGTTCGACATCACCAACATCAACATGGCGAAGGTGAAGAGTGAGATGTAGGCGAAGAAGCGTGTGTAACCGTCGTCGTCTTTCATATAGCCGATGGTGTAAACATGCACCATCAACGATACAAACGTCACCACCAGCATCATCGTCGCCGTGAGCGAATCAATCAAGAATCCGACTTCCAGCTTGATCCCACCGGTCAAGAGCCACGTGTACACGGAGCCGTTAAATGTTTTGCCCGTCGATACGTCCTGGAATACGAACACTGACAATACAAACGCGGCGGCAACACCGAGGATGGTGACGCTGTGCGCGAATGCGCGTCCCACGGGTTTGGCAAACCCGTTGCCGAGGAAACCAGCCAGCAACGCGCCGATCAGCGGCAGCAGTGGGATGGCGAGTAATGCGAGTTTGTTTTCGATCATGAGTTGCTGCGAAAATTGATAGAAAGTCTAGTATTGACGGCGCTTTTCAAGCATTTATGCCCGAAGATGCCCGTCTTTGCTAGCCCTTTAGCGTTCCAATATCTTCTACATTGATACTCTTCAGATTACGGAAGAGGATCACCAAAATGGCCAAACCGATCGCGGACTCAGCAGCCGCGACCGTCAAGATGAAAAACACAAACACCTGACCGTTCAAATCACCGAGCGCATGTGAAAACGCGATGAAGTTCATGTTCACGGCAAGCAACATCAACTCAACGGCCATCAACAACACGATCAGGTTTTTCCGGTTAAGAAAAATTCCCGCAATCGAAATCGAGAACAGTACCGCCGATAAAATCAAATAGTGCGATAACGGGATCATGGCTTGCTCCCTGTCGCTGGTATTTGTGTTGGTGCAGCCGTTAGTCCAGAGGTGGCCACGGCGGAAGGCACGGCCTCAGCCAAAGACTCCGACGGCGCATCAACGGTGGCATCCATCTTGATGATCTTCAATCGGTCACCACTCTTCACCCGAACCTGTGCGCCGATGTCCTGCGACTTGCTACCGAGACGTTGGCGCAACGTCAACGCAATCGCTGCAATCATGGCAATCAACAACACCACTGCCGCCAACTCAAACGGCAGCAGGTATTCGGTATACAGCACGCGGCCCAATTCCTTGGTGTTCGATACCGCCGCAGGCGCGCCCGGCATCGCGCCGGCAAGGCCGAGTGATTTGCCGCCGAGGAGGATTGCCATTTCCGCCAGCATGACAATACCAACCAACGCCGCAACAAATGCGTTCTGCCGGAACCCTTCACGCAACTTGTCGAAGTTGATGTCCAACATCATCACCACAAACAAGAACAGCACCATTACCGCACCGACATAAACCAGAATCAGCGTGAGCGCCAAAAATTCTGCAAACAACAACAGCCAAAGGCCTGCCGCTGTGACAAACGACAACACAAGGAATAGTGCAGCGTAGACCGGATTCCTCGACGTGATTACGCCCAGCGCTGAAACAATCAGCACAAAGGAAAACAAATAGAAGGTAATAGTTTGAAAGGTCATTGTTTTTCTGTGAGGCGTTAGTGTCTGTCGCAACGAAGCGGTGGCGGCGTACGCTGCACTTCCTCGGCCTAGAACCTACCGAGACGTCGCATCTTCAGCACGTCGATCGGCAATTTCTTTCTCATACTTGTCGCCAATGGCGAGCAACATTGGTTTGGTGTAATAAAGATCACCGCGCTTCTCGCCGTGATACTCCAGCAAATGTGTGTCGACGATGGAATCAACCGGACACGATTCTTCGCAGAAGCCGCAAAAGATGCACTTAGTCAGATCAATGTCATAGCGCGTTGTACGTCGTGTATTGTCTGCACGCTGTTCGGATTCGATGGTGATGGCAAGCGCCGGGCAAACCGCCTCACACAACTTGCAAGCGATACAACGCTCTTCGCCATTTTCATAACGGCGCAGTGCATGCAGTCCGCGAAAGCGCGGGCTTTGCGGCGTTTTTTCTTCCGGAAATTGAACCGTGATCTTGCGCTCAAACAAATGGCGCCCGGTCAGCTTAAGCCCCTGCAGCAGTTCTCCCAGCAACAAACTGCTGGCAAATTCTTTGGCTCTATCCCACATCTTAGCCACCCTGCTTTCCAAACCAAATATTGATGACAGGCCAGTTGTTTACC
>JBEILF010000246.1:0-3332 GCA_040379385.1 Burkholderiales bacterium
CGGGCTCAAAGCGGCGCTGGCCGGCGTGGCAGGTGTGGTGGAAGGGCGCGGGCTGGGTTTGATGTTGGGTCTGGAACTAACTCGACCGTGTAGCGAAATAGTCGAGATGGCGCTCGAGGATGGGTTATTAACCAACGTGACGCAAGATAGTGTTGTCCGTGTTCTTCCGCCGCTCATCATCAATGAATCCGAGGCGCGCGAGATGGTGAAACGGTTGTCGGCCGTTGTAAAACGCTTCCTCGCCAAGTCGTCTGGCACCTCCGTTCAGGCGGCGTGATATGAAACATTTTCTTAAGCTCTCCGATTTCGGCAAGGATGAGTTCGACCACATCATCGAGCGCACTACCATCCTGAAGAAGCGATTCAAACAATATATTCCTTACCAACCGCTCACCGATCGAATGCTGGCGATGGTGTTTGAAAAGAGTTCCACCCGTACGCGGGTCTCATTCGAAGCGGGCATTTATCAATTGGGTGGACAAGCGATCAACCTTGATTCGCAGTCGACACAGCTCGGACGCGCCGAGCCGATCGAGGATACCGCGCGGGTGATTTCGCGCATGGTCGATCTGGTCATGATTCGGACATACGAGCAAGATAAGGTGGAGCGATTTGCGGCACATTCGCGGGTGCCGGTGATCAATGGCCTCACCAACGAATTCCACCCCTGCCAAGTGTTGGCGGACGTGTATACGTTTATCGAGCACCGCGGCTCAATCACCGGCAAAACGGTGGCGTGGATTGGCGACGCAAACAACATGAGTTACACATGGCTGGAGGCGGCGCGTATCTTTGACTTTACGCTAAATGTTGCAACACCAGCGGGCTACGCGATGGAGGATTCTCGGGTGGCGGCCTCTGACCGTGCGCATCTGCACACCTTCACCGATCCGATGGCGGCGGCGAGCGGTGCGCATCTGGTCACGACAGACGTCTGGACCAGTATGGGCTACGAGGCTGAGACGGAAACGCGAAAGAAAGCTTTTGCAGACTTCATCGTCGACACAGAGATGATGGACTCTGCAGCCGAAGATGCGTTGTTCATGCATTGCCTGCCTGCGCATCGCGGTGAGGAAGTTACCGAAGAGGTGCTCGAGGGGGCGCAGTCTGTGGTTTGGGAAGAGGCAGAGAATCGCCTCCATGTGCAGAAAGCGCTGATGGAGTACTTGTTGTTGGGAAAGATTAACAGCTAAACACGAGCATTGACGGGGGTTTCAGAGCCAAAAGCGCTGAAGCTGCCCGCCAATTGTGGAACTTTAATAAGGAGTGAATGATGGAAAACGTGACAAAACGACTGTTGATGGCTTCGGCAATCGCCGCCACCTTGACGGTGACGATGGCGGTTAGCGCAGCGCCTGCGTCGGCAGCGAGCCCAACGGCCAAACCGGCGAGCGCGGCTGCCGAAAAGAAGCAGGTATTTGCATTAGTTTCGGCAGTCGGTGATCAATTTACCTATGTGCGACAAAAGGAAAGCACCGGCTCGAACATCATCGACAACAATGTTCGCCGCACCTTGAAGGCGCAAAACAACGGCCTCAATCTTTCGGTGCTTCGCGGGCTGGATACTGCCATCGGCAATGCATATCCCGATAGCGAGCGCGTCTTCATTACTTTGAACCCAACAGAGCTCGACAATGTATTGCCGCAAGACCGCGAGGCGGTCGCCATCGGCAAGATCGTCTCCGAGCTGGAAAAACTGCCTGAGCGCGCCAAGTGGGACAAGATCATCGTCGCGACCCCGAAATATCTGCAGTCCGAACGCCGTGGCATGGGGCCGAAGCTGCATGGCTTGGGAATCTATGTGCAACCGCTCACCGGCGGCTCGCTTGAAGGCCAGGACGGCAATCCGGAGATCGATGTCAGTAATCAGGGAGAGTCAGATACTACCAATCCCGAGGACGGCAAAAAGAACAAGTCGAAGGTTTACGTCGCGCCGTATTCGTATATCCAGGTCTACGTGATCGACGCCAAGACGATGCGTGTGATCGAAAAGAACGCGCGGCATGACTTTCAAAAGCTCAATGATCCAAACTCTACCGCCATTGACGTTGGTCGGAGTATCCCGATGGACGTTTTGGCAAAAAGTGTTGGTGACTTGATTGAGCGCTCTGCGGCTCGTGCTGTCGGCGAAACTGAGTTCGGTGTCAGCGTGACCATCCAAGAAGTCAAGCCAGTCGCAGCAACGCCCGCCAAGAAGTAAGTCAGTCCGTTCTTTCCGACTCCGTCCGCCCCGCTCGAGTTCCTTGGCGGGGCGGACGTGATGGCGTCGCGCCATCTACGACGCCCCAGCGTCGTATAATTTCTCTGTGTCAGCGGCTGGCTGGCACGGGTTTGATCCAGTTTATGACTCCCACGGCACCATCAGGTGTCTACCACCGCAAACGGTGACCTTTCCGGCCGATCTGTGCACTTGCATACATGGTGGGACCTGTGCACACACTAGAGAGAATGGATAAATGAGCGAGGCCATTGGCAAAGTAGCCAATTCCAAACCCGGCAAACTTGCCAAGTCCAACACCCGCAAGGTTGCGAAGAAAGCCGCTGGAAAATCCAATGGCGCGACCGGCGACAAACCTAAACGTGTGGTGCTGGCCTATTCGGGTGGCTTGGACACGTCAGTCATCCTAAAATGGCTGCAAGACGAGTATCAATGTGAAGTCGTAACCTTTACCGCCGATATCGGCCAAGGCGAGGAAGTCGAGCCAGCGCGAAAAAAAGCGCTTGCGATGGGGATCAAAAAAGAGCACATCTTCATAGAAGATTTGCGTGAAGAGTTTGTGCGCGATTTTGTGTTCCCGATGTTTCGCGCCAATACCGTTTACGAAGGTGAATATCTTCTTGGGACCTCAATCGCACGCCCATTGATTGCAAAACAATTGATTTCGATTGCGCGCAAGACCGGCGCCGATGCAATTTCGCATGGTGCGACGGGCAAAGGCAACGATCAAGTTCGTTTCGAGCTCGGCGCATATGCGCTGATGCCTAATGTCAAAATCATCGCGCCTTGGCGGGAATGGGATTTGTTGTCGCGTGAGAAGTTGCTTGCGTATGCAGACAAACACAAGATTCCCGTCGATTTCAAGAAACGCAAGGGTGGCGGCGCACCGTATTCGATGGACGCCAACTTGCTGCATATCTCTTACGAGGGTGGCATTCTCGAAGATCCAAACTACGAGCCGGAAGACAGCATGTGGCGCATTACCGCCTCGCCGGAGAAAGCGCCAAACAAGCCCGAGTACATCGAGCTGACATACGCCAAGGGTGACATTGTTGCAATCAACGGTAAGAAGTTGTCCCCGGCAAAAGTGCTGACGGAACTGAATCGTATCGGC
>JBEILF010000247.1:0-3307 GCA_040379385.1 Burkholderiales bacterium
GGAACAATAGCACCCACCATGCGCTCACTCGGGTGCCACTTCGTACCGGTGAAATAGGTCATGTTCGTGCCGGCGTGGACCCACATCGCCGCGATGCCATCCTCCCGCATCTTCGCTTGTGCCTTTGCCGTCCGCGCGGCGTTTTCCGATTGCGAGATTGGGCTTACGCCCGCAATCATGTTTGAAAGTGCTGCAAGCGCCTCGGCCTTGGTCTTCCCACCCACACCAATCGTCATTTGGTCAGTCTCGCTTAAAAGTTGTTTGTTGTTAGGCCAAGTACCGCGACTCAAGGTGGCGTCGGTAATGCACCGGGTCGAGCGCGCTGCCGGTTGCACGCGTGACAAGCTCATCAGTCGTCCAACGGCTACCTTGCTCCCAGACATTGGTTTTGAGCCATTCCAGCGCAGGTGCTAGATTACCCGCAGCCATTTGCGTGTCTAAGTCTGGAACGGCACGGCGGATCGCGGCGAACCACTGCGCGGCGTACATCGCACCCAGCGTATAGCTCGGAAAATAGCCAAATAATCCCTCGCTCCAATGTACGTCTTGCATACATCCGTTGGTGTAGTTGCCGCGTGTATCAACATCCAGAAAATCCGCCATGGCCGCATCCCACAGCGCCGGAATATCGTCAGCCTCAATACGCCCTTCGATCAGGTCGCGCTCAATGCGGTAACGCAGGATAACGTGTAGCGGGTAAGTCAATTCGTCAGCATCCACACGGATAAAGCTTGGTTGCACACGAATCAGATGTTGGTAAAGATTGTCTGGATCAAACGCAGGCTGGGCACCAAACTGCTTGACCATATGCGGCACGATGAGACCGACGAAGGCCCGCGACAAACCAATCTGCATTTCAAAACTCAGACTTTGGCTCTCGTGGATGCCCGCGCTGCGCGCCCACGCAACGGGTTGGCCGAGCAGATTACGCGGCAAATTTTGCTCATAACGACCGTGCCCGGTTTCATGAATCGTGCCCATCAAGCTTCCAACAAAATCGTCCTCACGGTAACGTGTTGTCAGGCGTGTGTCTTCGGGAACACCACCGCAGAATGGGTGGGCACTTTCATCGAGTCGCCCAGCACTAAAGTCGAACCCCAGCAACTTCATCGCTTCCAATCCCAAGGTGTACTGTGCCGAACGTGAAAATGGCCCTTTCGGCGCAATGACGTTTTGTTGCGCTTGTTTGACGCGGACTTTGCGCACCAAGTCCGGCAACCATGTCAGTAAGTCCCCAAACAACATGTCAAGTTTTTCGCTTGTCATGCCTGGCTCGTAATAATCCATCAATGCGTCGTATGGCTTGAGCCCGGATTGATTTGACAAGAACGTCGCCTGCTCGCGGCTGCACTTTAGAACCTGTCGAAAATTTGTCAGGAAGCCCGGCCAGTCGTTGGCCGGACGCTGTGTGCGCCAAGCGTGTTCACACTTGGCGTTGGCCAGCGATTGTTTCTGCACCAGCGCAGCGGGCAACGCATTGGCGGTGCGCCAGTCGCGGCGAATCTCGCGCAGATTTGCGCGCTGCGCGTCATCCAGCGCCTCCCGCTCGGCGTGGTCCAAAAAAACCTTAAGCTGCGGGTTCGTACGGATACTGTGCAACAACCCATCCATCTCCGCCATCGCGTTCGAGCGTGCATCGTTGCCGCTGGTAGGCATCATGGACATGCGGTCCCAGCCAGCCAAGGCTTGCAGATGACCAAAGTGATGCAGGCGTTTCCAGGTCGCGGAAAGTTCTTGGTAGGCGGATTGGCTCATGGGTCGGTTCCATTGTTACGGGTAGAAAGCGTCATTATTTCAGCAAATAGCCCCTCTGCACCGGCAACCATCAATGGCAGGCGGGGCAATCGTAGATTCGCGGTCGTGGGTCCCCGGTCGTGGATCCCCGGTCGTGGATCCTATTACCCGGTTCGATAGAATGCACTGCAATCTATTGTCATTACGGATCGTTCAATGACCCTCGAACAACTACTCTTCAGCCAAGGGTTTGGCACCCGAAAAATGTGCCGCCTGCTGATTGCCGATGGCCACCTCGCAATCGGCGGAGAAACCCAGACCAACCCGGCACAACATGCACCACAAGTTGCGGGCGGTACGTTTACATTTTCTGTCAGAGGACAACTTTGGCAGTACCACGCCAAGGCCTACTTGGCGTTGAACAAGCCTTCGGGTTACGAGTGTTCGCAGAAATCCAAGGCTCACCCGAGCGTGTATACGCTGCTACCGTCTCCGCTGCGAACGCGAGACGTGCAGTCAGTGGGAAGATTGGATCAAGACACCACCGGCTTGTTGCTGTTTTCCGACGACGGCCAGTTCATTCACAAAATGGCCTCGCCCAAACACCACGTGCCAAAGATTTATGAGGTGACCACCAGCGAAGAACTGACCGACAAACATGTAACACAACTGCTGGCTGGCGTTGTGCTGGAAGATAGCCCTGTGCCGGTAACTGCACTAGCCTGCGAGAGACTCGCGCCGACACACCTAAAAATGACCTTGGCGCAAGGCAAGTATCACCAAGTCAAACGCATGCTGGCGGCGGTCGGCAATCACGTGAGGGCATTACACCGCAGTCAAATTGGGCAATTGGCGTTGCCGCCAGATTTGGCCCTTGGCGAATGGCGGTTTCTCACCCCAAACGAATTGGCAATGGTGTGCCGCGCGTGACCGCTTGGCCGCCGCGACCGAGCGTCGTAAGGCAGAGGTCAGGGCCGACACCATCCTCGGCACACAACAGGTCCCCGGAACAGATACAAGATTCAGCGCAACATGAATCTGAAGCCGTCATTTCGTCGGTTTTTCTGTCGGCGGCACTTTTGTCGCCTGCCACGTTATCGCCTGCCACCTGCCGTCGCGATAGATAAACGCCGCGCTATTGCGGTAGTAGGTCGTCTCGCCGTTGGCGTCTTTGGCCACCAGTCGAAACGTCAGTGCGGCGATTTCACCATAGGGACGCACCAGCACATCCTCAGCAGAATAGACCGCCGCCGCTGGCGGTGAGACGGCCGGGTTGGTTTTGCTCGCCGCCGGTAGGGCCGACTCGAAAAACGATTTGCGAATGTCGGCCTTTGTTTTGACGATACCGCCGGAGGTCGTATAGACCAAATCCTCCGCCCAAAATCGTTCGTGTGTCTCGAGCTTGTCGTTCTTGCCCGGCGCAAGAAAATCAGTTAACAATTCCGTGACCTGCGCCCGCGTTTGTGCCGGGCCGGGGCCGCGTGGCACGTGTGCACTTGGCTGGATCGAAACAAAAAAATTTCCGAGCAGAACAATAAATGCCATACCGCGTGCAAAAGACATGATATTCCCC
>JBEILF010000248.1:0-3170 GCA_040379385.1 Burkholderiales bacterium
ACTGCCTTGGGCATTCTGACGACGCGCAAAAAGTCTTCAACCGTCAGCGACAGCCCAAGACCAAACATGATGAGTGCCAATGCACCGGGTAGCAGCACATTGGTGACAACCGAGCCTTCCACGTCGCAACCGTCTACTTGCGCCTACGTGCAGCGGGCGTAATGTGTCGTCACGCTGAAGCGTTCTGCGGGTGTGTCACCAGAATTGCTTGCGAGGCGGGCACAGTTTGCGCGGCTTGATGAAAGACGGCCTCAAGCTCTTCAACCAACCGCTCCCAACCGAGTTGCTCAGCAACAAGTCGTGCGTTTGCACCCATGGCTTTGGCTTGCGGCCAATCGCGCGCAAGATTTGCGGCTGCCGCAACAAACGCATCTGTGTTGTCGTAAGGTACCAAGCAGCCACTCTCGCCAGAACGAATTAGTTGGGCGGCGGCGGCGTATTCAAAGGCCAGCACCGTCAGGCCGCTCGCCATGGCTTCCGGCGTCACGTTTCCGAAAGTCTCGGTGATACTCGGGAAGAGAAAGATGTCGCCAGACGCGTAGTGCCGCGCCAACGCTTCGTCGCGTTGCAATCCGGCAAATGTTGCGCCGGGTACTTGGGATTCGAGATCGCGCCGCGCCGGGCCATCACCAACCAGTACCAGCTTCATGTCAGGCCGAACGGCACGCATGGCGTCATAAGCTGCAATCAGCGCGCGTAAGTTTTTCTCTGAAGCAAGACGCCCGACATAGATCGCGACCGGCGTAGCCTCACCCGCACCCCATGACCACCGAAGTTGCGCGTCGCGCTTGGCGGGATGGAACAACTCGGTATCGACCCCGCGTGCGACCACGCGAAGGTTGTGAAAACCCATCGCTTGTAACTCCCGACGCAACGACTCCGTCGGCACCATGGTGCATTGCGTACGGTTGTGGAATTTTCGGAGGTAGGCAAAGATTGGTTTCTGCAACCAGCCGATGCCGTAGTGGCCGCTGTATGCATGAAAGTTAGTGCGGAAGTCAGATGTCACGGGCAGCTTTAATTTGATCGCCGCTTGCAAGGCGGACCAGCCGAGCGGACCTTCCGTGACGATGTGCACCACGTCGGGCCTGCGCATACTCCACAGCTTTACCAGCGCATTCTTGGCGGGCAATCCCATCTTGAGATGAGGGTAACGCGGGATCGGCAAGCCGCGCATCAGTACCTCTTCCGCTTCTGCGGCGTCACCCTTTGTTTGGCGCGGTCGGATCAGTTGTACATCATGCCGACGCAAACGCAATCCATCAACAAAACGAGCGATGGTCATCGCCACGCCGTTGATCTCTGGCGGGTAGGTTTCTGTCACCACCGCCAGCCGCAACGCACGTTGCTTGGCTTGCAACTCGTCAACAACAAGATCGTTTGTCATGAGGTCACCCGAATTTGTCATGTGGACATGATGCGAGTGCTTCACAACGTTTTCGTGACAAAACGACGACAGCTATCGTCGCAGTTCTGTCAATTAACCGTCACCATCTCGTCACCGCCTCGTCACTTGAGCTTGTCACAGTTCCATCACGCTGCTTGCCTGTTACATTCAAATTTCAATCAGGAGACCCCGTGAAAGAATTACTCCGTCAGTTGCACATTCAGCGCATGGATGATCATCGGTATTACCATCACAGCCGCATCAATCAATCGCTTCACTTGCTCAGTGCCTCCAGTTTTGTCCTAGCCTACGCGCTGCTCTTCACCGACCCCGCCATGGCCGCTCTGCTGGCATGGGGCGTGGCAATGACGAGCCGTCAGGCCGGGCACTTCTTCTTCGAGCCGAAGGGTTATGACCACGTAAACCAGGCCACCCACGAGCACAAAGAAGACATCAAGGTAGGCTACAACCTGCGCCGCAAAGTTGTGCTCATGACGCTGTGGGCGGTTTCCCCGCTGGCCTTGTACTTTGACCCCACCTTGTTCGGCAACTTCACTCCCGCTGAATCAACGATGGAGCTCCTGCGTCAAGTCGGCATGATGTGGCTCTTTATCGGCCTTGGTGGCTTGATCTTCCGCGTCGTGCATCTGTTCTTTCTGCGCGATATTCCAACCGGCTTGGTATGGGCACTCAAAATCATCACCGACCCGTTCCATGACATCAAGCTCTACTGGCGCTCACCGTTTTATCTGATGCGCGGCCAGCTCATTGACCCGATGAACCACACACAAGTGGGGCACGATTAAATCGGCACATCGCGGGGAGGCGGATTACAACTTCGCCGCCCCGCCCTCTTCCACAGCCTCACCGGCTTCAACCGTTGCGACTAGAATCCAAAGCGTTCCGCCAGCATTTCTCGAAGAATGCTGCGCTTGATGGCTTTGTTGGTGAGTTTGGCGTCACGCCACCACCAGCCGTCCGCCTGCATCGCCGTGGCCGCAGCAACAAAGCGTTTTGCCACCTCTTCAAAATCCGCATCGCTGTAGTTGAGCGAAAAGATAAAACGTCCAGTTCCAACCCAGCTCAACGCCAGCCCTTCTGCCCGGAGGTAATACTGCAACATCCAGTTATAGCGCGAAGGCTCGGTGTAACTCACCGTCCAGATCGACGACATGTTGGCGACCTCAACCGGCAAACCTGCTTCACGCAGCATCGTGTTGAGCGACTGAGCGCGTTGATCCCAAGTCGATTCCAGCGAAGCATAGATGGCTTGTATCTCCGGCGTCTCAATCTTCTCCAGAAAAACTTGCATCGCCCCCATGACGTACGGGTGCGAGTTGAACGTTCCCCGTGCAAAACAAATGTCGGCTGGCCGATCTGGATTAAAGCGACGCATCCATTCACGCTTGCCGCAAACCACACCAACCGGAAAGCCGCCGCCGAGCGTTTTGCCGTAAGTGACAATATCGGCTTTAACGCCGAAGTACTCTTGTGCCCCGCCGCGGGCCAAACGAAAACCAACGAACACTTCATCAAAAATCAGCGCGATGCCGCGCGCCGTGCAAACCTCGCGCAGCTGCTGCAGCCAAGCGGCGTAAGCAGCGCGGTCATACTTGGCCTTGCGGCCGCTATCTACAAGCGACGAATCCCCCGGCGCATTCTTATTCGGATGCAATGCCTGCAGCGGATTGACCAACACACAGGCGATGTCATTGCGCGTTTTGAGAACATGCAGCGTATCGCGATCCATCTCTTTCAAGGTGTAGGTGTCGCGCGGCGCAAC
>JBEILF010000249.1:0-3116 GCA_040379385.1 Burkholderiales bacterium
ACGCTCTTACAACGATCCACGCACCAACGGCACCGCGCAACGGGGCAACCCCAATGGCCATATCATCCGCTTTGCGGACCTTAATGGCAGCAACACGGCGGTTGCAGTCAACTGGTACCTCGATTTGTGTGGTGCCCGCGCCGGTACCGATTCACGTACGGACAATCTTTCCAACCTCACGGCGGCCAACGATATGTCCAGCCCGGACGGTCTCTGGTTTGGCGGTAACGGTATCCTGTGGATTCAAACCGACGACGGCGCATACACCGACGTCACCAACCCCATGATGCTCGCGGCCATTCCGGGCCAAGTACGCTATGGCGGCCCGATTACTGTTACAAACACCGACGGTACCAACACAAAGGCAGTGACCACCTACATCGGTGCAGCATCGGCAACGACAGAAACCAACCTGCGCCGCTTCTTGGTTGGACCGAAAGAAGCCGAAATCACTGGTGTTACCCAAACCCCAGACTACCGCACCATGTTTGTGAATATCCAACATCCTGGTGAGGACACCGCGCCAAACTTCACCACCCGTACCTATGGCAGCTACTGGCCGGATGGTGGCAATGCACGACCACGCAGCGCGACGATTGTTATCACGCGCATCGATGGCGGTGTCATCGGAGTGTAGTCAATCGCCGAGTAGATCAACGCTTAAAACGAGCCGCACCTGTAATGGGTGCGGCTTTTTTATTGCGCGCCTTTCTGGTACTCAATCTACCGGTAGCACAAAGCGCAAACGCTAAAAGGTGCGCCGCGCCATGTTTTTCGACTGCACAAGATTGGCAAAGACGCCGGAATCAAAACGGTAGGTAAAACGCATATCCCCGCTGGATCCAACGTCAAACGAGACACTACCGACAGGCGACATGATCAGCCTTGTCGGGTCGTAGACCCGCCCCAACCACGGACCTGATTGTGCGCGGAACATCATTGCGCAATATCGGTTACCAAGCCAGCCGCCACTTGGTATTACGAACCAGACCGGGCTGCCATCAAGCGCAAACGTGAACCAGATAGCAAAAAAACTTGCTCGCTGCGGTGTGATAGAAACTGACCAGCCGTCCTCCGCACTTTCTCCCCACCAAAGTCCCGCCACTTGTGCTGGTGCGGCTGCGCGATTATCCCGACAGTATTGGCAGGTGGAGCGCCAACGCACTTCCAGCCCGAACGGCGCATCAGCGACCGTCTCACCCGCCAGCTGCCGAATGATCGATTTTGTGGCGCTAATGCCGTTGATTGAGTAGCTCAACTCTGCCCGATCCGCATTCAGGTACCGCAGCGTTATCTCACCCACTGCGGTACCCAGCTGTAACTGTGTCGCGTCATAACGATCCAGCGACGCACTCCGTGGCCGATACAGTGGCCCGCGATACACCGCAAAGTTTTCACTCCACTGGCCAACTGGCATGACGTACCAAACCGGCTGGCCCTGATCGTCATAGGCATAAAGTTTGTTGAACTGCTGCCCGGATTCGGCCCGCTGGTTAATCGCGATGCCCCAGCCGTTCTCAGACGGTCCCACCCACCACATACCGCTGTAGTCTCGCAACGGGCCGTTGCGCTCAAATCGAGCGGTCACGGTTTTTGCCTGAGAGGACGAGACTCGACAGTCCCCTCTGCCGGTACAACCGTCCGACCACCCCATAAATGTTGAGCCGATCAATGGTGCAGCCTGCAACACCACCGATGTGTTGGGCGCAAAGTTCCACACGCACAGCGCACCACAATTGATTCCCGTCGGCGTGGATACGACCACACCACTGCCGCTGCCTTGAATGTTCACCGCCGTCACGGCCTGATTCAGAGGAGCATCCCCAAGGTAGGCCGTGATGTTGTTGATATCGTCACGGCTGATCAGCGGCAACAGAAAGCCCATGCCACTCACGGAGTTTAGTGCGGACGACAACGCATCGGGGTTACCAGCCGCCTGCATCGCCCGATGGTCCGGCGGAACACCATGGCAGCCAGAACAAAAAGCGAGGAAACGCACCCTGCCTTCGCTAGGGTCTCCTACACCCGTGGCGAATGCACTGCCAACACCCAAAACTATGACAAGCAAAGTAAGAAGTACTGCACGCACTCGAACCGCCGCTCAACAAATCCTCATATCATCGCGTCCTGCGGTGACGGATACATGACAGCGGTGGCAAATTCTCGAAATTCAGCAAAGTGACCGACCAGCGGACGTTTTCGGGCATTTTTGCTCTAAAACGCCCGCCGATAAAAGACTTTCAATTTTGATTCGCCATTTATTGTGCCGCTGCTTTACGAACACCACTAGAAAGAAAGCGGCTTGCGCGCCATCCAACCCGTAAAAGCAGTTGCGGTGACAAACATCACCACCGAATACACTGCGGCGGGGATGGCATATACGCCGTCGCCGAGTACGTTGATCGCGATGTAAATTGCCAGCGCGGCATTGTGGATGCCAACCTCCATCGCCACCGCAATCGCCTGTGCCGCTGAGAGTCCAAGCGCTCGTGGAAGTACATACCCGATTGCCATCGACAGCAGATTAAAGACGAGACACGCCGCGCCCACCAGTTGCGCATGCTCCTGCAGTGCTTCGCTGTTTTTCCAGATGGCGATGACGCTAAACGTCGCCAGCACAACCACTGATACCACACGCACTAAGCGCTCCGCACGCCCAGCGAACCCCTGCGCACGGGCGCGCACCAACATACCCGCCGCAACGGGCAGCAACACCACCAGCGACACTTCAACGATTTTTGCAAATGGCGGCGGCACCACTTGATCCGTCGCCTTGAAATAGGCAAACGACAAACTCACGATCACCGGCAAGGTGATGAGCGCCAGCACGCTGTTGATCGCGGTTAAAGTTATATTGAGCGCTAGGTCGCCGTGCGCCAGATGGCTGAACACATTTGCCGAGGCACCACCCGGCGCGGCGGCGAGTAGCATCATGCCGATCGCCAGATCAGGCGGCAGCGCCAGCCATATACACACCATGGCGCAGACAAAGGTCAACAAGAATGTTTGGGCGAAGAGTCCAACCAAGACTGCCTTGGGCATTCTGACGACGCGCAAAAAGTCTTCAACCGTCAGCGACAGCCCAAGACCAAACATGATGAGTGCCAATGCACCGG
>JBEILF010000250.1:0-3103 GCA_040379385.1 Burkholderiales bacterium
CCTTGAATCGACGAAAACACACCTCCCGCCACACCGCCGAACGATGCCCCCATGGCAAACGCCAGTAGCTTTAACTTGGTAGTGTTAATACCCATCGAGCGCGCCGCGAGTTCATCTTCCCGAATCGCCTCCCATGCCCGGCCGATGCGCGAGTTTTGCAAACGCAAATTAATGATGATAACGATGACAAGCACTGCCAGCAGAAAAAAATAGTACTTGATCTGGCCATTTAACGCGAAGTCGCCGATGCGCGTGGTGCGACCAAAATCCAAACTAAACAACTTGATCGAATCAATCGTCGCGATCCCTTTCGGACCGTTGGTGAGATTGATCGGCTCGGAAAGGTTATTCATAAAGATACGAATGATTTCGCCAAAGCCAAGTGTCACAATGGCGAGGTAGTCACCACGAAGTTTGAGGGTTGGCGCACCGAGCATAATGCCAAACAGGCACGCGACCAAAGCTCCGATCGGCAGGATGATCCAGAACGGTAGGTGAATGCCAAAGTGTGGTGAAGCGAGCAGTGCATACACGTAGGCACCGACTGCAAAAAAAGCGATGTATCCCAAATCCAATAGACCGGCAAATCCGACCACAATGTTTAGCCCAAGCGACAACAGCACAAACAGAATCGCAAAGTTGGTCAGACGTACCCAAGCTGTTCCGGCCATCGACAGCACAAACGGCAGTGCAACCAGTGCGACCACAATCATCGCCACGCCCAAGGTGAGGACCAACGGACTTTTGCGGAATCGTTCTGGCAAATAGGAGGTCATATTGATTTCAGTAATGGCTTACAGCCAATGCAATCGGACATTGCGCGGGCGGACAAGGTCAGACGCGTGGAGGCACAACGCCACATCGGCAAGCGCACAAGCCCAATAACGTCAAGCACGGTCAGAGACCCGTTCACCGAGCAACCCCTGTGGACGAAACACCAGCACAAGGATCAGCACAATGAATGCGAAGACGTCTTTGTAGCTCGAGCCAAACACCGCCATATTGCTGTTTGCTTCGCACAGCCCGCTAAAACCGGGAAGAAATTTATTCAGCGTGCAGACGTTCGTCAGGTCTCCCATGTAACCCGCGCCAAACGCTTCGATCAGGCCAATGAGGATCCCACCCAGTACCGCGCCACCGAGATTGCCGATACCACCCAATACCGCCGCGCAGAATGCTTTTAACCCGAGCAAGAAACCCATCTGATAGTGCGCAATACCGTAGTAGCTACCAATCATCACACCGGCGATGGCACCCAAGCCGGCACCGATGACAAATGTAAATGAAATGACATGGTTGGGAGAGACCCCCATCAGGCTGGCCACGTCGGGGCGCTGTGAGACCGCGCGCATGGCGATACCAATTCGCGTTTTGTAAACCAGTGCAATCAGCCCGGCCATCATCGTAATCGACAACACCATAATGGCAATCTGCACATTGGTTATCGTTGCAGCAGTTTCAGATCCAGACAAGGCAAACGATTGCGTCTTGATGATTTGTGGAAACGGGATGTAGTTACGCCCCCAGATGAGCAGTGCCAAATGTTGCAGGATCATCGACACGCCGATGGCCGTGATTAACGGTGCCAGACGCGGCGCAGTGCGCAGCGGTCGATAGGCAACCCGCTCAACCAGATAACCGACCGCCATGCACGCCGGAATGGCCGCGAGCACGGCAACAAGAACGATGGCCAATGGCGGCACACCCGATCCCGCCAACCCGAGGATGACCGACATCGCCACCATCGCGCCGATCATCACCACTTCGCCATGCGCAAAGTTGATGAGTTGAATGATGCCGTAAACCATGGTGTAACCGAGCGCTACCACGGCGTAGACGCAACCGAGCGTAAGACCATTCACGAGTTGCTGCAAAAAGACATCCATCGACGGATATTAGCCTATGGGTTGCGGTTATTCATAAAACAAAACGGCACCGTCTCCGGTGCCGTTTTTTTCGTCCCAGTTGCGCCTACTTCTTTGGCGCTTCTGCAGGCTTCGCTGGTGCAGCTGCCGGGGCAGCAGCGGCCGGAGCCGGTGCTGCTGTCGGTGCGGCGGCGGGAGCTGGAGCCGGTGCGGCTTCAAACTTGGTCGCAACGCCATTCTTGATGATCGAGACTGGATCGATCTTGCCGTCTTTACCCAAGAAGATGGTGATTTCAGCGTCTTTACGATCACCTTTAGCATCAAACTCGACTTTGCCGGTGGCGCCAGTGAAGCTGACGTTAAACAGCTCAGGTGTGAACTTGGCAGCGTCTACCGAATTAGCTTTTTTCATCGCTTCTACGACAGCGAGGGTCGCGTCGTAGAAATACGGCGCATATTGCAGCACGTCGGTCTTGAACTTCGCCTTAAAACCATCGGTGAACTCTTTGGAGGCTGCCGAAGCAGGAATACCGGCTTGTGAACACACCAAGCCATTCGCGGCAGCATCACCCGCCAACTTGAACATCTCATTGGTACAAGCGCCATCGCCGAAGGCGAAGGTCGCCTTGATGCCTAACTCACGCGCTTGTTTGAGCATCGGGCCGCCGGTTTGGTCCATACCGCCGTAGAAAACCACGTCAGGATTCTTCGCCTTGATCTTGGTGAGAATCGCCTTGAAGTCGGTTTCGGTGTCGGTGGTCTGCTCGTTGGCGATAATGCCGACCTTGGCCGCCTTGAGGGTCTTTTCAACTTCCTTGGCCAGGCCTTCACCGTAGGCAGTCTTATCATGGGCGATCGCCACTTTTTTGCCCTTCAATTCGTTAGCGATGTAAGCCGCGATTGCAGGGCCTTGTTGATCGTCACGTGCAACTGTACGGAATACAGTTTTAAGACCGCGTTCGGTGATTTTTGTATCCGTTGCCGACCCAGAGATAGTTGGGATGCCGGCTTTATCGTAAATCTCAGAGGCCGGGATGGTCACACCAGAATTCAAGTGCCCGATCACCGCTGCCACCTTGGCATCAACCAATTGCTGCGCAATGGTGGTGCCGACTTTTGGATCACCCTCGTCGTCTTTGCTGATCATTTCGAGTTTCAGCACTTTGCCGTCAATCTTGATCTTTTTGGCATTGGTCTGGTCGATTGCCAGAGCCACGCCATTCTCGTCGTCTTTACCC
>JBEILF010000251.1:0-3062 GCA_040379385.1 Burkholderiales bacterium
CCGTATTTAGCGGGTGAGTACATGGCAGCGCCGATACCGACGATCATATAGCCATAGAACACAAGCCAAAATTCAGTATTACCGGGAAGCGGAATCGCGTCATAGAAAAAGATGACGAAACAACCGACGATTTTGACGGAGGTGGTGATAAACATCACTTTGCCTTTCGGCCTTGAATCCGCGAATGCGCCGACAAACGCTGCAAGCACCACGTATGAAACGGCGAAACCCCACTTGACCATCGGCGTCATCCACGCCGGCCCTTCAAGCAACTGAATGAGCGCGATGGCGGCAATAAATAGCGCGTTATCAGCAAGCGAGCTAAAGAACTGCGCCGCCATAATGATGTAGAAACCTTTTTTCATCGGCAGCAAATCTCGGTAGAGGCGGGAAACAGCATTTTGTTATCGTAGATCGCGCCTAAATTAGCGCTACCCGGAGTCCTTAGTCTTGCGTGCGTATCATGCGCGACCATCTTAACGCATAGCGGGGTCGCGGCGAGTGCCTTGGATCAACAAAAGTTTCAACAACTATTGCAGCGTGCCGCGGAATTGTTTACTGAGTTCTAGCGAGGACTTGTCGGTGCCTTGTTCAGCCCGCGTGAACGCAGTGTTTTCAACAGGTTCAACCGCACACAGGCCGATAAAACATAGCGCGCGCTGGACTTTTTCCTTAGGCGTTGATGGCCGCTCGCGTGCAAGGCGGTCGCGAAACGCCGCCATGCCAACCCGCTTAGTAATGATGTCGTCCGTCTCGCGGTCAGCCAACACAAGTATGTCTTCGGTATTGGATGCCGCTGAGCGTTGTTGTTCGCGTTGTTGTTCGCGTTGTGCTTCAAGCGAGAACCGTTTTGGCTTCGGCGCATTAATCACGTCCTTGGATAATTTGCGCAATGCGATTGCGCCGGGCGAATCGAGATCAGTTGGCTTGAGTAAATCCACCGCAGCCGATCCGACCGGCGTCAACAACAACCAAGCGCATACGGCAGCAACACCGATGCGCCCTAAGCAAGGCTGTTGGCGCGCTGTACTCAAAGCACCTCGGCGGCGTGATCAGCGAGGCGGGAACGTTCGCCTCGTTGCAGCGTGATGTGGCCAGAATGTACCCAGCCCTTAAATCGATCAACCACATACGTAAGGCCGGAGGAGCCCTCGGTCAGATAAGGTGTATCGATCTGCGCAATGTTACCCAAACACACCACTTTCGTGCCCGGCCCGGCGCGTGTAATCAGAGTCTTCATCTGTTTCGGCGTCAAGTTCTGCGCTTCGTCGATGATCAGGAACTTATTGAGGAAGGTTCGACCGCGCATGAAGTTGAGCGACTTCACCTTGATACGGCTACGAATGAGATCGCGTGTTGCCGCGCGGCCCCAATCGCCGGAGTCCTCGTCCGAGGCATTCAGCACGTCGAGATTGTCCTCTAATGCGCCCATCCATGGGTTCATTTTCTCTTCCTCCGTGCCCGGCAGGAAGCCGATATCCTCGCCGACCGGAACGGTGACTCGGGTGATGATGATTTCCGAGTAGATTTTGTACTCCAGCGTCTGCATCAAGCTTGCAGCGAGGGTCATCAGCGTTTTACCCGTGCCTGCCTGCCCGAGTAGCGTAACAAAATCAACCTCCGGTTCCATCAATACGTTGAGCGCGAAATTTTGCTCGCGATTGCGTGCGACGATACCCCAGACATTGTTTTTCTGGTGGGTGTAGTCCTTGAGCGTTCGCAGCACACAGGTTTTTCCTTCCACCGCTTGGACAATGGCGTAGAAGGGTTTGTCGCCATCTTGAAATACAAACTCGTTCAAGATCATCGAGCCGACCAGCGGGCCCCTGATGCGGTATAAAGTACGCCCCTGTTCTTGCCAAGACTCCATGTCTTTGCCATGTTTGTCCCAGAAATCCTTTGGCAATTCGCGCATGCCGGTGTAGAGAAGATCGGTATCTTCAAGCACCTTGTCGTTGAAGTAATCCTCGGACGCCACACCGATGGCGCGCGCTTTGATTCGCATGTTGATGTCTTTGGACACCAGCACAACGCTGCGCTTGGGGTTGTGGTGCTGCAAGTCTAGTGCGACGGCGATGATTTGGTTATCCGCTTTACCACTATCCGGGAGTGCGGTCGGAAACTCGATTGCGACGGGACGCGTTTGCAGCAACATTCTGCCGGCGGCGAGCCCATTGCCGCGCCCCCTCAGGCTGATGCCTTGATCGATGTCACCTTCTTGTCCCGTCACTATCTCGTCTAAGAAGCGTGACGCTTGACGCGCATTACGGGCGACTTCCGTCATGCCCTTCTTGTTGTTGTCGAGTTCCTCTAACGTGATCATGGGTAAATACACGTCATGTTCTTCGAAGCGGAAGAGGGAGGTCGGATCGTGCATCAATACGTTGGTATCGAGTACAAAGATCTTGGTATTCTTATCCGACGCGCCGACAGAGGCGCGTTTTGCATTACCGGGTTTGGGAGCCAAGGGATGGGCCTTTCTCAGAGGTGACGAGAACGAGGACAACGCGGGAAGCTGGGTAAAACAATCAAATCAGCAACGGCTAAAGTGAAACGCCCGCATGAGGGTTGCGCTCACAAGGGCCACAAAAGTAAAACGCCCTGATGAGCGTGTCGCTCAGAAGGGCGCCTGGAAATTGCGGAAAAATGCTTCTGTTCAAGTAGGTGCAGTGTTTAGATACAGCTGTTCAATGGTGCCATATTGTCGTCGCGTTGCGGCGGGGGCTGACGTGGAAGGCTCGTCAAACTCGTCCATTGGCAGACTAACACAAGTTTTTGGCGAATGTTTAAGCGTGAATCTTGCCCAACCTTACGCTCCGGCAAGACTTTTGACTGCGGCCAAAACCTCGAGCGCGTGCCCGTCGACCTTCACCCCCCGCCACTCGCGCACTATTTCGCCGTTTCGGCCCATGATAAAGGTAGAGCGTTCAATCCCAAACACCTTCTTGCCGTACATGTTTTTCTCTTTGATGACGTCGAACAGCTTACACATCACCTCGTCTTTGTCAGAGAGTAAATCAAACGGCAAGTTCATCTTTGCCTTAAATTTGTCATGGCTGGCG
>JBEILF010000252.1:0-3061 GCA_040379385.1 Burkholderiales bacterium
CCAGCGGTCGAACGCAGGCCGGTCGAGACCTACTCACCCGTTCAAACCGCGCATCAATCATTCGACCTTGGCATTGAAGCGCCGCGTCGAATTGCGCGTTAGCTGGAATCGTTATGTCAGACAATCCCCAAGATACCTTTGTCTCACATCTGGTCGAGCTGCGCAATCGGCTCGTCGTTTGCTTGATTGTATTCGGCGTCATTTTGGTGCCGCTTGTGACACCGCCTTGGTTTATCGCCGGCAAGTTGTACGATTTCCTAGCGGCACCGATGATGGCGGCGCTACCTCAGGGATCAAAGATGATCGCCACCGGCGTCATCGCGCCGTTTTTTATACCGTTAAAGATAGCGATGATGACGGCGTTTCTTATCGCGCTGCCGGTAATCCTCTACCAGCTTTGGGCCTTCGTCGCCCCCGGACTCTACAAACACGAGAAGCGTTTTGTATTGCCACTGATCATCTCCAGCACAGTATTGTTTTTTGTCGGCATGTCGTTTTGTTATTTCTTTGTATTCAAAATGGTGTTTACCTTCATCGCTCAGCTCGCGCCGGCTTCAATCAATGTTGCCCCGGATATCGAGAATTATTTTGGTTTCGTCCTCGGTATGTTCATGGCGTTTGGGTTGGCCTTCGAGACGCCGATTGTGGTGGTGGTACTTGTGGCGACCGGAATTGTTTCGCTTGACGTGCTACGCGAGGTTCGTCGCTACGTTATCGTTGGAGCGTTTATTGTGGCCGCAGTCGTGACGCCGCCTGATGTTGCCTCACAGTTGGCCCTAGCAATTCCGCTTTGTATCCTCTACGAAATCGGTCTCTTTGCAGCTCGCTTCGTCAAAACTGACGACACGGCCGACGCTCCAGATTCCACGCAGGCGACGTAATATGCGCGCCGGTCGATACGCAGCAAGCAAATCAGTGTTCGCGGTACTTACTTCGGTAGCCGCCGCAGTCGCCGCGCCAAGCGCTTACGCGTGGAGTAACGAAGCCCATCGCATCACGGCCTTCATGGCGCAGGAGATGTTAACGCCCGTAGCAAAGGCAGCAGTGGCCGAACTTCTCGACGGCACGGACCTGGCGGAAGCTTCGGTCTACATGGATTCCTATCGCCTCGCGCTGAAGCGTGAGCTTCCGGGTTCAGAGCGCTGGCATTTCGATAATCGGTCTGTCTGTGATCACAGCCAAGGACCCAGCTCAGCAATCCGCGCATGTGAAGACGGCAACTGCGCGTCGGCCCAGATCTTGCGCTGGTTTGTTAAGCTGGCTGATCGCAACAACAGCAAGGAAGAGCGCCAGCTCGCGCTACGCTTACTGGTGCATATGGTCGGAGACATTCACCAGCCGTTACACGCAGCCGATGATAACGATACCGGCGGCGGGCAGAAATGGATGATGAGACCGGGCGCAAACCAACCGCAGAACCTGCATCTGGTTTGGGATGTGGATTTACCCAAGATTGCAATGCGCGGGTTGTCGGAACAACAAGTTGCGAAGCAGCTGATGGCTAATCATAAAGGCAAATTTGCGGGGTGGATGAAAGGTGACCCAGCAATTTGGAGCGCGCAGAGTTTTGGCATCGCCAAGCGTTTGGCGTACGGCAAATTGCCAGGCTTCTCCTGCGGCGAGGTAGAGGGCAAGCCAACAGGGTTGCTCAACGGCAAACCGTGGCCGAGTGAACCACTGCCTCTTGATCGGGAATACGTTGAAGGTGCGGTCGGTATCATTCCCGTCCTGCTCGCACAATCCGGGGCGCGCATTGCTGGCTTGCTCAACACGGCGCTAGACCCAGAAGGTGCCAAGCGACAAACCCAGCCGCCGCCGGCGCCTGCTGCAACGCCGCCAGAACCCCCCACACCGCCAAAAACAACGTCATTGAGAGAGGCGCTGGGGCGTTAGGCCTTCGCCACGCGCCTCTATAGTTAGACCTGCATCTTGGCAATAATGTCTGACTCATTGCGAAAATACGCGTGCGGCATGTGTGCAGTACTGTGATTTGCGACCGCATTGCCGTTTGCATCAATGGCGATGAACCCCACGTCAGCATCAAAATCGCGGGTCATTTGCGCCAGCATTTCGGTGACACTGTCATCAAGGGATTTTCCTCGTTCGACGCCTTCTGAGATCGCGCGGCAAGAAAGTGAGCGAATCACATATTCGCCAGTGCCGGTGGCGGAGGACGCAGCAAATTTGTTGGCATACGTCCCCGCACCGGGAAGTGGTGTATCACCAACACGGCCCGGCAGCTTCAGCGTCACGCCGCCTGTCGATGTCGCTGCGCACAAAACGCCACGTGCATCGAGTGCGACCACCCCAATCGTGCCGCCCGCATATTCAGGGTGTTTGCGGAGGAACTCACGAATTTTCATCGACCCTTTGGCATCTTTGCCCACGCCGATGTCGAGTGTCGCTTTCTTGCTTTTCCAATCTTCAAATCTGGCAGGCGTGATAGGGTCGTGGTCGCCGTGCCCCATCACCCGGGCAAAGCGCAACGCCCCCTCACCCGTCAACATGACATGGTCGGTCTCTTCCATCACTTGTCGGGCGACCAAGATCGGATTTTTCACACGCTGCAACCCGGACACTGAACCGATCTGCGCCTGATCGGCCACCATCACACAAGCATCAAACTCGACATAACCGTCGTAGTTCAACACCGCACCGGTGCCGGCATTAAAAATTGGATTGTCTTCGAGCACGACCGCTGCGGCACACGCCGCATCAAGCGCAGAACCACCCTGCTGCAAAATCTTGCGGCCGGCGTCGACGGCCGCCGTTGTTCCCGTAATCGCGTCAGCGTCTGAGCCCGGACGCCAAGAACCAGCCCCGCCATGAACAATAAGTGCGATGGTCATCTAAAGCCTCTGCTAGTTTTTTAGGCTGCTGGTGTTTGTGTTCTGAGCTTAATGTGCAACTCACGCAACTGTTTCTCCGT
Source organism: Burkholderiales bacterium (assembly GCA_040379385.1). Classification (GTDB taxonomy): domain Bacteria; phylum Pseudomonadota; class Gammaproteobacteria; order Burkholderiales; family Usitatibacteraceae; genus UKL13-2. The sequence continues at coordinate 2,930 of JBEILF010000252.1, forward strand.
GACAGCTGAGGGCGTTTCGACCAGCAAATCTTCTCCGCGCTGCGTCTTCGGAAAGGCAATCACGTCGCGAATGGAATCCCACTTCTCGCACATCAACGTAACAATACGATCCAAGCCAAACGCAACACCGCC
>JBEILF010000253.1:0-3052 GCA_040379385.1 Burkholderiales bacterium
ACCCGTCAACATCGCAAAATTTGATTTCATTTGGTGTTCCTTTCGTTGCTTGATGTTACGGGCAGCAAATGTGCGCGGCTCACTTTAATCCCATAACGATTCATCAAACGCCATCCGATAACGCTCAGCGATTTCGTCGTGCGTTGGCTGATGGCCCTGCGGCCCACGATGCTCGATCTTGATCGAACCCATGGTGTTGGCAAGTCGCCCGGTTTTTTCCCATGACCAGCCCCGTTCAATTCCATATAACAAACCAGAACGATAGGCGTCCCCACATCCGGTAGGATCAACTCGCCGATTTTCCTTAACGCTTGGGATCGATATTTGTTGACCATTGGCATAAATCACAGAGCCTTCCGCCCCCTTGGTAACAACAAGCGCTTGAACACGTTCGGCGAGCTTCTCCACGGGCTCTCCGGTTTGTTCTTCCAAAATACGCGCCTCGTAATCGTTGACCGTCACAAAATCGGCAAGTTCAATGAAATATCGTAGTTCGTCACCGTTAAAGATAGGCATTGCCTGACCCGGGTCAAAAATAAACGGGATCTTCAGATCAGCAAATTGTGCCGCATGCTGGAGCATTCCATCACGCGAATCGGGTGCCAAGATGCCGAGCGTCACGCCGGAGGCGTCGCTGACCTTATTGATGTACGACGATGACATCGCCCCAGGGTGAAACGCCGTGATCTGATTCGCATCCAGATCAGTCGTAATGAAGGCTTGTGGCACAAAGGTGCCGGGTACCTCTCGAATATGCGTGCGGGCGATCCCGAGTTTGTCAAGCCGCTCGCGATACGGTCCAAAATCGTCCCCAACGGTGGCCATCACCAGTGGCTCACCGCCCAATAACTTGAGATTGTAGGCAATATTTCCGGCAGTCCCGCCAAATTCGCGACGCATGTCCGGCACCAAGAACGCAACATTCAAAATATGTATTTGGTCTGGAAGAATATGGGTACCGAACTTGCCGTGGAATACCATGATGGTATCGTAGGCAAGCGACCCGCAAATGAGTGCTGGCATGTCTGTTCACTGTTGTTCTGAGCGGTGAGAGGATTATAGCGACCGCAAACGGTCGCCCGTGTTGTGGCATAGCAATAATTTTGTGCTATTGCGTGCTGCGCAAAAAAGTTCTGCTGCGTAGGCTCCCGGCCTGAATGTCTGGCCGAAACATTCTTCTAGCCAGCGTTGGCATAGAGCGTCGTGAACTGCGTCTTTTGTGTGCGAGCTTGCTCGTAGACAACGATGTTTTCTGTGCTGCAAGATGTGGGCCCAGGCGGCCTCTCGCCAACACGAGTTGCGAGCCTGATAGATGCCGTCGCAGCGGCAAGCCGCTCTTGATGTGGCTTCCCGCCGTGCAACGCTTAAGGCCTGTCGCAGACAGCTGGCTGGCACCTATTCGCCGCAGAAGACATGCAACGGGAGGCAGCCACCGCCATCGTAAAGGGCCGTCAATAGCGCGCCGTCCACGACGGCTAAATTTGCATCGCGTTAACGATAAAGTCTCGGTACAATCTGGTAGCGTTGTTATTGTCCTTTGCGTGTTGATTCAACAACTCCATTCTTGAACAGAGATGAATCAACGCCGATGTCTCTTTGTACTACGGTGAAATATACGAGCTATCGCGAAACAAACAGGGACGCAGAACTGTCCGCCATCAGCGCTCAGCCAGGTTCACTCGGATCTACGACTTCAGGAAAACCCGCCCGTGCATACTCGCTCCGTGATTTTGCTGTTGGCCGGCGTGGCGGTCATGTCCGCTTGCTCCACACGCTCGCTGAAGACAGCGGTGCCCGCGCCATCGACTGAGATCAAGTCGCTACTTTGGGTTGGCAACAGTTTCTTCTATTACAACAACTCGATGCACGACCACGCAGCCAGGCTGATGGTCGCAAGCGGCGCAGCGGGGCTCCGCAATAGCTCGGCGACGATCAGCGGTTCTTCCCTCAAGTGGCATGACGTGGAGGCCTATCTTAGGCCGAATGGTGTGGGCAGTGTGTCCATCAGCATCAAGGAGGAAGTGTCTTTCCCTACCCACGATAAACTGTTTGACGGCGTAATGATGATGGACTGTAGTCAGTGCCCCGTCCTTCCCAAGCTGCAACCGTTGTTCCACGAATACATTGCCAAGCATAGCGCCACCGCGCGCAAACACGGCGCTGCGCCGATCCTATTCATGTCATGGGCTTATGGGTCGGAGATGACGGCAAAAGTCGCCGCCGAGTACATCAAGGCGGGCAAGCAAAACCTTGCACTCGTTGTCCCGGTCGGCCTGGCGTTTGCAAACGCAATCGCCGAACGCCCGGATCTGGACTTATATGCAGTGGACAGACGACATCCGAGTTTGATGGGCACTTATCTAGCCGCTTGCAGCGTCGTCGCATCGGTGTACAAAACTAACCCCATCGGATCGACCTACACGGCTGGTCTGCCTGACGATGTGGCGGCGTTCCTGCAACGCGTAGCGTGGGACACGTCGCAAACCTTTCACGCGAAAGAAGGGCGCGGCGGACTTTGATAGGTGTGGTTGACAATACTCTGTTACGTCGATGTTTAGTACGGTCCACGTGTTAAGGAACCATACGCGCCTTGTCCGCCAGCCGTTCACCTAATGCAACGATGTGATCGATGACCTCCACGCTCGGCCCGTCAACGTAGAGCTTTACTTGCATGCCGCCGGGCTCCATGCCCGCCGACAAACAATTGTCCGGTCGACCCACCGAGCCTTAGCGATTTCAATCAAACGGGCCAGGCTCTCATGGCACTACCTTAAGCATGTCATGCCGGCGAAGGCCGGGACCCAGTTGGATTTTTCGAGTAGCTGCGCGAACTTGGGCCCCGGCCTTCGCCGGGGAGACACTTTCTGTATTGCAACTCGATTCGCCAATTAGTTTGTCAACCAGCGGGAATTTTTCTTAAGGGAGCACCATGAGTGCCTAGCCTGAATATTTCATGGGTCGCCGGTTACTTAGTAGGACGTTGCCTCTGGGCGATTGGACGGCAATTTTGCGCCCTCCTGCCGAAGCATAGCCCGCCATGCTGTGGTCAGTC
>JBEILF010000254.1:0-3039 GCA_040379385.1 Burkholderiales bacterium
CTCGGGTACGGCATCCTCGATCGGCTCAAGGAGCAGCGGTACAAGGTGCGGGGCGTTAACTTTGGGTGGAAGGCGAAGAACCCGGTGATGTGGGGCAACAAGCGTGCGGAGCTCTGGGGCACGATGCGTGACTGGCTGCGCGAGGGGCACATACCGAACGATCGGCAGCTCATGACCGACCTGTGCGGGCCGACGCAGAAGCCGAACTCATCGGGTACGATCTTCTTAGAAGGTAAGAAAGAGATGAAGTCGCGAGGGCTTGCAAGCCCTGACGCGGCCGACGCGCTCGCGGTGACATTTGCATTTCCGCTCGGGCAGCGCGAATATAGAGAGAAGGCTCGACGTATCACCCAATATCAGGGCAGTATCTCGGGCAGTTGGATGGGAGCATAAGTGGCTCGCAAGTCTGTCTCACTGTCGGTTGGGCGCGGGGAAAAGCTGTCTACCAAGGCAGGGGCGGGGCTTACTGCCAAAGGCCGCGCAAAGTACAACCGCGAGACGGGGAGCAAGCTCAAGGCCCCCGCGCCCAACCCTAAGACTAAGGCGGACGCCGGTCGTAAAAAGTCATTTTGTGCCCGCATGGGAGCAGTCGCCCGCAACGCCAAAGATGGCTCGCGAGCCAAAGCTTCACTCAAACGATGGAAGTGCTAACCATGGCAGCTAAACGGGGACTCTATGAAAACATTAATCGAAAGCGTGCTCGCATCGCTGCAGGCAGTGGTGAGAAAATGCGTAAGCCTGGTGCGAAGGGAGCCCCTAGCGCCAAAGATTTCAGAGAGTCCGCCAAAACCGCCAAAAAAGGTAAAAAGTAATGAACTACCGAAATCCAACCGGCGTGTCGCCCGGCGCAACGATCGGCGACATGATCACGCAAAGTCGCGCAAGCGCGCCAAAGATGCAAAAACCTCGGATGCCAAAGCGCGAGATGAGTAGCGACGCTATCGGCACTACGGTGGACTTTCGCCCATCGCCGGTGCGTCCGCGAGGTCGCGGAGGGATGCGCTAATGCCGCTTGTTAAAAGCGCAAGCAAAGGCGCCTTCCGTAAGAACATTAAAGCTGAGATGCAGTCAGGCAAACCGCAGAAGCAAGCGGTTGCCATTGCGTATGCGGTCAAGCGCCGCGCGGCGGCTAAGAAGGGCAAGAAGTAATCATGGCTAAAGACCCGACAGGCATCAAGGGCGCGGCGCAAGTCGCCAACAGTCCGCAGTCACGCAGTAAGAACGATGCGGCGGACGTATTGGCGAGGATGCGTAAGCGTCTTGAACAGTCCTTGTCGGCGTATAGCGAGTCGCGTGATAGCGAGCTCGATGACTTGCGTTTCATGGCAGGCTCGCCGGACAACCGTTGGCAGTGGCCGCAAGAGGTGCTGGCAACGCGCGGTGCGGTGCAGGGCCAGACGATCAATGCGCGACCGTGCTTGACGATCAACAAGCTGCCGCAACATGTGCGCCAGGTCACAAACGACCAGCGTCAGAACAGGCCGTCGGGCAAAGTCATCCCGGTTGATGACAAGGCGGACATCGAGGTCGCCGAAGTTTTCAACGGCATGGTGCGGCATATTGAATATATGTCGGACGCGGACGTGGTGTACGACACGGCGTGCGACAACCAAGTCACCTACGGCGAAGGGTACTTCCGCATCCTGACGGAATACTGCGACGAGACGAGCTTTGATCAGGACTTGCGCCTACAGCGCATCCGTAACTCGTTTAGCGTGTACATGGATCCGCACATTCAAGACCCGTGCGGCTCTGATGCGGAGTATTGCTTCATCACTGAAGACATGCCGCAAAGCGAGTTTGAGCGCCTGTTCCCAGACGCCGAGCCTATTTCGTCGATCGCTATTCGTGGCGTTGGCGATGAGGCCATGTCGCAGTGGATCATGGAAGATACGGTGCGTATTGCGGAGTATTTCTACGCCGTATACGAGAAGGCCACGCTTCATTTGTACCCCAACAACCAGACTGCCTACGCCGAATCACCCGAAGCGCGGCAGATGGAGATGATGGGCGTGCGTCCGCTGCGCACCCGTGAGGTCGACATCCGCCGAATTAAGTGGATGAAGACCAACGGCTACGAAATTTTGGAAGAAAACGACTGGCCGGGTAAGTGGATCCCTGTCATTCGCGTGATTGGTAACGAATTTGAGGTCGACGGACGCCTGTACATCTCGGGTTTGGTGCGAAACGCCAAAGATGCCCAGCGTATGTACAACTATTGGGTGTCTCAAGAGGCAGAAATGCTCGCCTTGGCGCCAAAAGCGCCATTTATCGGCTACGCCGGTCAGTTTGAAGGCTACGAACACCAATGGAAGACCGCTAATACGCAAAATTACCCGTATTTGGAGGTCAATCCCGACGTTACCGACGGCCAAGGCGCTGTTTTGCCGCTTCCGGCACGCGCACAGCCGCCTTTGGCGCAAACGGGGCTTATTCAAGCCAAAATGGGCGCCTCGGACGATATTAAATCGACCACGGGATACTACGATTCGAGCCTGGGCGAGACTTCTAACGAGCGCTCAGGTCGAGCCATTTTGGCGCGTGAACGGCAAGGCGACACAGGTTCATATCACTACATTGACAACTTAGCTCGCGCTATACGCTACGGGACGCGCCAACTTGTTGATTTGATCCCAAAAATTTACGACACCCAGCGCATCGCGCGCATCATTGGCATTGACGGTGAGACTGACACGGTGCGCATCGACCCGACGCAAGCCGAGCCGGTGCGTGAAATTCGCGATCAAGCGGGCATCATCATCACCAAGATCTACAACCCGTCTGTGGGTAAGTACGACGTGGCCGTCACGACGGGCCCGTCCTACCTGACCAAACGCCAAGAGGCGATGGACGCGATGGGTCAAATTCTGCAGGCCAACCCGAACCTGTGGGCTGTGGCTGGCGACCTGTTTGTTAAGAACATGGACTGGCCGGGCGCTCAGGAGATTGCCAAGCGCTTGCAGAAGACCATCGAGCCGCGACTGCTGGAGGATGAAGAGGATCCAGCCATTCAAGCGGCAAAAATGGAGAACGAGCAGC
>JBEILF010000255.1:0-3038 GCA_040379385.1 Burkholderiales bacterium
ACTTATTTTGTGGTCGAAAATTTCCGCGAATTATTCGACGCGACCTCGCCTGATTTCACACCTTACTATCAGGAGTTGCATCGGCGGCCAAACTTGGCGGCGGCGACTGTGCTCGACACGGATCAACTCATTAAAGGCTAGTGTTGGCGGGCAGTTTCCGACATTTTTGCTTGAAGATGTCCGCTGAATGGCGGGTTTGACTACGTTAAGATTGGTTGCCGTTATTCGACGCGCCGTGGGCTGGGAATGCAGGTTATTCGTAGCGCAATGCGTCAATCGGTGCGAGGTTCGCCGCTTTGCTTGCGGGCAAAATGCCAAAGATCATGCCGATGAGTGCGGAAAACGCACAAGCGCCGACAACCGCCACCCAAGGTACTGCCGGATTAGGAAAATTGGGAATCATTTTGGCAATTCCAAACCCAAGGGCAAAACCCAGCACGATACCGATCAGTCCACCGATAATGGCAAGCACGATCGCCTCGATCAAGAATTGCATCAGAATGAATTGGCGGGGCGCGCCAAGCGCCTTGGCAATGCCAATTTCCCGCGTGCGTTCAGTGACAGATACAAGCATGATGTTCATGATCCCCACGCCGCCGACCAAAAGCGAAATGCTGACGATGCCTGCCACCACCAGTGTGATGGTGGTGGAGATTTGATTGAATGATTTAGCCAACGAATCGGATGCTTCGATTTTGAAATCATCGGGCTGGTTGGGTTTGAGCTGGTGAAGTTGGCGCATCAGCGTCCGCACGCGATCTTTGGTGGATTCGATGGAATCCAAGTTCGTCACGGAAAAGGTCACCCATAGATCGGGCTTTGTAACCACCCCAGTGACGGCGAGAGCAGTTTGGTAGGGCATGAGCAAGTAGCTGTCTTGGCTGAAGCCAAAGACTTCGCCCCGCGGCTCCATGGTGCCGACTACCTTGAACCATTCATCGCCGATCTGAATGAATCGCCCTACCGGATTCTGCGGCAGCTTTAAATCCTTACGCATTTGCTCACCGAGCACGACCACCCGTCGACGCGTCACATCGTCACTTTGGGTGAGAAAGCGGCCGTACTTCGGAAAGGCCTTTTGAACTTCCTGGTAGCTTTCCGTGGTGCCGAAGAGCTGCCCTATCGCACTATTCGCTCCATTGCGAACGCCACTCGCCCCACCATTTCCCGCGAAGACGATCGGCGTCACGTTGCTAATTCCGTCAATGCGGTATTTGAGCTGATCTAGATCGGTCGGTCGCAATCGATTGCGCTTGCCCCGCAGTTGGTCTTCAAGCGGCGTTTCTGAACGCAGCGTTAGCGTATTGCTGCCCAAGTCTTGAAATTGTTGACTAATCGATTGGGACAACCCTTGCACCAACGCCACCACACAAATCACCGATCCGACACCGATGATGATGCCGAGCATAGTCAAGAAGCTGCGCAGACCATGGGCTTGAATGCTCGCAACCGCAGAGTGCAAACATTCCTGAACCGCGTAAAAATTCGATAAGACGCGGTTGATTTCGCCGTCGTTATCGGTGGTCAATACGTCGGCCATTTTCACGCCGCCGGACTAGATGCAGTGAGTGTCGCAGCTTCATCCGCGCGCACGACAGACTGAACACCCGATACCACGGGTGTTTGTAATCGGTCCTCTGCGATGCGACCATCATGCAGTCTGACGATGCGATGACAGTACGCGGCCACATCAGGTTCGTGTGTCACCACGACCAGCGTTAAACCATCAAGGTGTAACTCGCCGAAGAGTTCCATGATCTCCATGGCGGTTTTGCTATCAAGGTTGCCGGTGGGTTCATCGGCGAGCAGCAACTCGGGGCGGCCAACGAGTGCGCGCGCGATGGCAACACGTTGCCGCTGTCCTCCAGACAATTCATTTGGCTTGTGGTGCAGACGATGTTCAAGACCGACGCGGGTCAGCGCTTCTTGCGCACGTGCCTGTCGTTGTGCTGGCGCGACGCCGCGATAAATCAGAGGCTGCGCAACGTTGTCGAGCGCCGATGCACGTGCGCGCAAGTAGAAGTTCTGGAACACAAAGCCAATCTTGCGATTTCGCACGCGCGCTAATGCGTCCTCATCCAAACCTGCCACGGCTTCGCCGTCGAGCGTATAACGCCCAACGGTCGGCAAATCGAGGCAGCCGAGTACGTTCATGATGGTCGATTTGCCCGAGCCAGACGCGCCAGTGAGCGCGACATATTCGTTGCGCTCGATCGTCAAGTCGATATCGACCAGCGCGGGGAAGTCGTTTTCGCCAAGACGGTAGGTCTTGCCGATGCCTTCAAGCTTGATCATGGTGTGCTGCGGGCAGACGGCGCACCATCGGTACTCGATTTTTCCGTCTTGGCCGCTGGGTTTGCGGGTGTACTTACCGCAATCTTTTCGCCGTCACGCAAGAAACGCACAATTTTGGGCGGCCCGACGATGACCAGTTCGTTTTCGTTCGCACCCTTCAAAACTTCGATGTAGGCATCATCAGCAATTCCTACCTCAACTTCGCGTTTGATAGCCTTGCCGTCAACGGCGATGAGAATACTGGCTTTACCGTCACCAGTTTTCTTAGCAGAGGCAGGGGTTTCCAACTTCGCGCCGCCATCCCCCTTATCAATTGTATCAATCTTATCTCTTGCATCCTCATAACGCACCGCTTGCACCGGAACCGCAAGGCTTTTGGGCCCTCCGCTCCTGTTTGTGAAAACTTCTGCGCGACAACTCATGCCGGGTCGAAACTCAACACCGTCACTGGGCTGCAAACGAATTTTGATCGGGTAGGTCTTGCTCTGGCCAGGAAGTTGCCGAGGCGTGATGGCGACTTGTTCAACCAAGCCCGAAAGTGATTTGTCGGGGAACGCCGCAGGAACAATCTTGGCCTCCTGTCCTTTGCTGATGCGGGCGACATCCGTTTCATCGATGTTGACCTCTGCGTACAGGCTGCCCGTGTCGGCAATCACCATCAGGCTGGAACCGGCAATGCTGGTCGCACTCGGCACTGCAGTTTCACCGACTTTGATGTTGACCGACGTCACTTTGCCACTGAC
>JBEILF010000256.1:0-3030 GCA_040379385.1 Burkholderiales bacterium
CGGGCAAAAATTAATCCTCAATGAGTTTGTCGCCTATGTCGGTCTCGCGCCGTATCTCCAAGAACCCGCGAAGGTTGCTGCGGCCGGACTCGCCGTCATTGATCCGCGCACGTTGGCCATTCTGTCGTTTGCGTTGTGCGGGTTCGCCAATATTTCATCGATCGCGATCTTGGCCGGTGCCTTTGGCAGTATCGCGCCGCATCTGCGCGCCACAGTGGCGCAGTACGGCTTGCGCGTGGTGGTGGCGGCGACGTTGTCGAATCTTATGAGCGCCACCATCGCGGGTATCTTCCTCAGCGTAAAGTACTGATTGATGCTGCCGCAGGAATTCATCCGGCAAAAACGCGACGGCATGGAGCTAAGCGCAGCCGATATTCGCGAGTTCATCAACGGCATCGCGCAGGATCGTGTGAGTGAAGGCCAGATCGCCGCCTTTGCCATGGCGACTTACTTCACGGGAATGACACCATCCGAAGCAGTCGCGCTGACGATGGCGATGCGTGACTCCGGGCGGGTGCTCGATTGGCGTGGCATGCAACTCCATGGCCCGGTGGTGGATAAACATTCCACCGGCGGGGTGGGGGATGTGGTGTCACTGATGCTCGGCCCGATGCTGGCCGCTTGTGGATGTTTTGTGCCAATGATCTCCGGTCGCGGCTTGGGGCACACCGGTGGTACGCTCGACAAGCTCGATAGCATTCCCGGCTACCAGACCAACATCACCATCGAAAAATTTCAGACGGTGGTACGTGATGTTGGGGTAGCCATCATCGGTCAGACAGCGGAACTCGCACCGGCTGACAAACGTATCTACGCCACCCGTGACGTGACAGCGACGGTGGAATCGATCCCGTTGATTACCGGCTCCATCCTTTCCAAGAAACTAGCGGCAGGGCTAGATGCCTTGGTGATGGATGTGAAGATAGGTTCGGGGGCGTTTATGCCGACACTCGACAAATCGCGTGAGTTAGCAACCTCCATTGTTGATGCGGGGAACGGTGCGGGGATGACGACTACCGCGTTACTCACCGACATGAACCAATCGCTCGCGCCGTGTGCGGGAAATGCAATCGAAGTGCGGTGTGCGATTGACTATCTGACGGGTGGCTACAGCAAGCCGGAGATGAGCCGACTCCATGAAGTAACGATGGCGCTCGGAGTTGAACTGTTGGCTTGCAGCGGGTGTTTCCAAGACAAAATGGCTGGATTCGCTCGCCTAGAGCGGAGTTTGCAAAACGGAACTGCTGCGGAGATTTTTCAGAAGATGGTCGCAGCACTCGGTGGGCCGGCGGATTTGATGTCGCGCCCCACTGCCTACCTTGCTGTGGCACCAGTGGTAATGGACGTGAAAGCGCGTGAAGTGGGCATCGTGGCGGGCTTCAACACCCGCGCACTTGGCCTCACGGTGGTGGAACTCGGTGGTGGGCGTCAACGCGCCAGCGATACCATCAATCCAGCGGTGGGCTTTAGTGACATGCTGCTATCGGGGCAAAAGTAAAGCGCGGTGATCTGTTAGCGCGTGTTCATGCGGCGGATGCAGAGACAGCCGATGTGGCGCAAGTCGCGTTCCTCAAATCAATCGCAATCGGTGATCAGGCTTCCGTACCGCAGCCTGCCGTCGTTGAAGCGGTGAGACTTTTGTGACGCCGACCTTGCAAACATGATGCAGCAATTTCCTGTCGACACCATCCGACTCTACGAAACACTCACACTAAATACCGCGCCGACGCTACACGAGGACGAAATCGATGGCTGGCGGGTGCGTGCCTCCGGCACCGACACGCGGCGTTCAAACAGTGCGACCTTTCTGCATCCGACCGCGAGCGCAGCGCTTGGTGGCACCGTTGATGCAACCATCGACGCGGTTGAAGCCTGGTTCGCGGCGAAACAACAGGCAGCGGTGTTTCGATTGACCAAGGCGCTCTCGCCACCCGGCATGGATCAACGCCTCGCCGAACGCGGCTATCAGTACGCCTTCGATTGTCATTTCATGACGCGGCCATTAGTGGGGTACGGCAGTGCGGCTTTGCCCGAGGCATTGCGTATTCGTGAAGTGTCGCTGGTCGAAGGTACATCCTTGTTACATACCCTGAAAAAGATGGACGCTGATAAGGCGTCGACCGAGCTTGCACGTCAGCAGTTGTGGCAGGGTCGCCAACGATTCCTCATGCTACAGGTGGATGGTGTGCTGGCGGCAATTGGCCTCGGCCGTATCGAAATGGGCCACTTGGGGATATTTAGTATGCATACCGTCGATGTGTTTCGCGGTCGCGGTTACGCCCAACTCGTGGTCGAGGCACTTTGTGCGTGGGGCGCAGCGGTCGGCGCACATACCGCGTTCTTGCAGGTGGAAGCGGACAACGCTCCGGCATTGTCCTTGTACAAGAGGGCGGGATTTGTTCCGGCATACTCTTACTGGCATCGCCTCAAGCCCTGATTCGACCTTAAATCATTTCCCTTTTTATGACCCAACTCACAGACCCGCGTGACGAACTTTCCCTGCAACTCGGCATCGCGCTGAAAAAACAGGGGCTACTGCTTGCCACGGCCGAATCGTGCACCGGCGGCGGCATCGCCGAAGCCATCACCCGAGTGCCCGGCTCCTCAGCGTGGTTCGACCGCGGATTTGTCACCTATTCGTACGAGTCGAAAGTCGACATGTTGGGCGTGAAGCGCGAGGACCTTGTCGACTTTGGTGCCGTATCAGAACAGATCGCTAAACAAATGGTGGAGGGCGCCATTGCCCATTCCCGCGCACAGGTCGCCGTGGCCGTTACCGGCATAGCCGGCCCCGATGGGGGCCAGCCGGACAAGCCGGTTGGTACCGTTTGGTTTGCGTGGAAATTTCCAAAAAAGCCAATCATTTCAGAGGTTTGCCACTTTCCCGGAGACCGTGCCGCCGTTCGCCGCGCAACGGTTGCGCACGCGCTGGCGAAGCTCCTGCATAATCTGAACTAGTTGCCGTTTCAAGTAGCGCCGGGTGCCTCGTGTTGGTCTTTAGGCCCCCGGTTTCTTGCACCATCCCAAAAA
>JBEILF010000257.1:0-3017 GCA_040379385.1 Burkholderiales bacterium
AGATTCCAAGCTAAAGGTGACTGCGGCGATTCAGGGCGAGACAGTGCGCGTGACTGGCGCGAAGCGGGATGATTTGCAGGCGGCCATGGCCCTGTGCAAATCCAAGATCGATGAAGTGCCGTTGCAGTTTGAGAATTTTAGGGATTGAACTGCCTTATGCCGGAACGTATGCGTTCTGCAGATGACCAAGGACGGCGCGCTTACCGCTCGCTGGTTGCAGCATTCCAACTCGTACCGGCACGTCAAAAGATATTCTTTCTTTTCCTATGCGGCACTTACGCTATCGTTCTGTCGCAGCTAAGTTTTTACATATCCCCGTACGGGGATGCTAAGGTTTATGTTTTCGGCGATTGGCCGGCGTGGTTCACCCACCAACCACTTTATCCACTAACGGCCGGTGCCGTTCGCCGAGTTTTCGGGCTTAATGCCGTCTATGGCTTGAATATCCTCCTATATGCGGGCACCATGGCTGCTGCATGGTTTGTCGGCAGGCGAATTTCTCCAAGCGCTGGCTATGTGCTGTGTTCGGCGATATTGCTAAATGCACGTTCCTACTTTTATGTAACCAATCCGCTTACGGAGGTCATGTACCTATTCCTTTTCTTTCTGGCCGCGTTGGTTTTTGCTCATTGGAATGATTGGGCCAATAAATTTGAGAAGGTAAAGAGCATCGGATTGCTGTCGATCCTGTTGGTACTATTTTGTTTGGTTCGCGGCCCCAATCCGTTGATCCTCTTGATCATGCTTGGGCTATGTTTAATCGCGCCCTCTGGCAGAATCGCCCTCAAGCGTCGGCTATGTTTAGCCCTTTGTGCAACGTTTGTAGTGGTGACCGGTTACACTGCATTCGCACAGCGTACGAAGAGCACCGTCGGCCTTAACCTGCACGCGTTTGTTGAAATCGCTTGTGCCCGGCAAAAGTGCCCGGAGCAGATTTTTGCCGGGGATGATACGCCCTACGTCCAGAAGCACTTTAGAGAAAAAAAGACGATCAGCGGCATCAGGGATACGCTTGCTAGGGATGGCCACGGACCTTTTTCTAGCACCTACGCCAACGAGATGCGCGCGGTCTTCCTCAAACTCATTTGGAATGCGCCAAGCGTGTATCTCAGCCAGGTCACTCAGAACTGGCGAGATATCCATGCAGACCGAAGTCTTGGTATCTATCCTGAGGACCCGAATCTAAAGTTATTCGAGCAACCGCGCTGGCTCGTTTGGGCTTCTGCAAGTACGTACTTCTCAACTTCTATGCTGGCGCTCACCCCAATCTTTATCATCATTGGTATTGTTCAAAACTTGCGGGGACGCGCATCTATGGTTCAGCGGTGGGCGACTGGTGCGATGCTGGGCTGTCTATCCGCTAGTTTGCTGATCTACGCCGTGCATTGGGTAACCGATGGTTCTCGTTTACGATTTCACTTCGAATTTGCCACGTTGCTCGCGATCCTGTGTTTTGTCGGCGGAAGAAAAGCGTTGGTAGAAGGTGCTGTCGCCCAGCCTGAGACCAGAAACGGGAACGTGAACTAGCGCAAACCCTCACACCACCGGCCGTAAAGACGATCTGCAATTTGTTTGAGAAGTACCAGATTCTCAGGCATCTCTTCCACCATTTCATCCGGTGTTTGCACGCTGGGTAGCTGTGGGTCGACGTGCTCCTTTTCCCAATCGCGACACCACGTCTGAACCATTTTCTGCGTCATCTCCACGTGACATTGCATACCCAATGAGTTGCCGATGACATAGGCTTGGTTGGCGCAGGCGTCGCCTGTAAGGATTCGTGTCGCCCCTTCGGGGATGGTGAAGGTTTCGCCGTGCCACTGGAAAGTAATGAAGTCACGGTTATCAACCATATCGTCGCCTAGCCATTGGCGCGACACTTCGTTGTCATCGATGCGAATCGGGTTCCAGCCGATCTCTTTAACCGGATTTCTTGTTATCACGCCGCCGATGGCTTTAGACATCAATTGTCCGCCGAGGCAGTGACCAAGGCATGGCTTGTCCGCTGCCATGGCGTTGCGGATCAAGTTCAATACGTGCGGAATCCATGGCAGGGGATCGTTCACACTCATCGGGCCGCCCATGAACACGAAGCCCGAAAATTTATCGACTGTCACAGGTACGTGTTCACCGTGGTCGACTTGAAACAACTGCCACGGAATTTGGCGTGAATCTAAATACGTTTGGAAATACCCCGCCCCCTCGCCCGGCGAAAAACGAAAAATCGCAACAGGCTTCATGGCATTTGTTGTTTCATATGGGCTCAACCCTCCATTGCAGCAAGTGTCTGTGCAACACCTTCGATGGTGCTACCGGTGATTTTTCGCCGCCAAGCACGGGCACCGGGCAAGCCTTTGTACAGGCCCACCATATGACGGCGGACGTTATGCATATGAAAGTTCGCGTCCTTTGTCAGTTGGGCAGAGATATACTCCTCCATCGCGGCTTCGATGTCTTCGCGTTCACAGAAAGACAAGTTTTCCGCGAAGAATGCGTGGTCCCAAGTCGATAGCCAATACGGGTTGTGGTACGCCTCGCGTCCGACCATCACGCCATCGATGTGTTCTAAATGAGCGTGTACCTCTGCCGTTGTGTTGACACCACCGTTTAACACAATCGTCAAATCGGGGAAGTCTCGTTTTAGTTGATAGACAAATTCGTATTTGAGCGGCGGAATCTCACGATTTTCCTTCGGGCTCAAGCCTTTCAAAATGGCGTTTCTGGCATGCGCAATAAAGACGTTGCAGCCCGCATCGGCGATGGTGCCGACAAAGTCGCGCACAAAGCCATATTGATCGACCGCATCGATACCGATACGATGTTTGACCGTGATCGGTATTGTCGTTGCGTCGGCCATCGCCTTCACACAGTCGGCCACTAGCGTAGGCTCGGCCATGAGACTCGCACCAAAGTTGCCGCGCTGAACCCGCTCGGATGGGCAGCCACAATTTAAGTTGATTTCATCGTAGCCCCAGTCCTGCCCCAACTTGGCGCAAGTCGCCAAATCTGCGGCATCACTG
>JBEILF010000258.1:0-2949 GCA_040379385.1 Burkholderiales bacterium
GCCGTTTGAGTTTTCGTTTCGCAAGCCCGTAGCCGCACCCCGCCAACTGTTGCACCTGAAAGAAGCCGAGCTCGGTTACGAATCCCAAACGGTGCTGCCGCACGTTGAGTGGCGCTTGTTCTACGGCGACAAAATCGGCCTGCTCGGCCCGAACGGCGCGGGTAAATCCACGCTGGTCAAGACGCTGGCGGGAACGCTGGCGCAGAAAAAAGGTGGCCGCTACGAAGGGCAGGGTTTGAAGATCGGTTATTTTGCGCAGCACCAGATTGAGCAACTCCGAACCGATGAATCGGCGCTGATGCATTTCAAACGCCTCGACCCCACCACCCGCGAGCAAGAGTTCCGCAACTTTTTGGGTGGCTTCGACTTTCGCGGCAGCCGTGTTGAAGAGCCGGTCGGTCCGTTTTCCGGCGGCGAAAAAGCGCGGCTGGCGTTAGCCCTCATCGTCTGGCAAAAGCCAAATCTTCTACTGCTTGACGAGCCGACTAACCACCTCGACATCGACATGCGCGAAGCGCTCGCCGAAGCGTTGCAAGAATTTGAAGGCACGCTGGTGGTGGTGGCGCATGATCGGCATTTGCTCAAAGCGACCGCCGATCAACTGTGGCTGGTCGCCGACGGCGAAGTCAAAGAATTCGCCGGAGATCTGGACGACTACAAACAATGGGCGAAACAGTACGCAACGGCCAAGGCCAAGGGCTTCAAGGACTATCGCGATGCCAAACCCAAGGAAGGACGGGCGGAACCAGCCAAAAGTGGTCTAAAACCCGCGCCAGTGCTAGAGGTTGCCGCTACATCGACCGCTGACCGTAAGGAGCAAAAGAAGACCGAGGCCGAAGCCCGCCAGCGGCTCGCGGCTGCCCGCAAACCATTGGAAAAGAAGCTCGCCGAGCTGGACTCCAAACTGAAAGCACTGACGGCTGAGAAGACCAACATCGAGACGTGGTTGAGCGATGAATCGGCGTATACCAATGAGAAAAAGCCGCAACTGCAAGAAATGTTGAAACGGCAGGGTGAAGTCGTCGGCGCGATCAGTGACGTGGAGTGGGAGTGGCTAGCAACGAGCGAGAAATTGGTGGGGATCGTATGAATTTTTACGGGTTTTTGCCGAAGTGTTAATTTAAACTTTAATCAAAGTTGAAATCTCAATTGGCGCGGGGTAAGTTGCGCCTGACGCAAATCGCGTTTTCGTACAGGTGTATGCCTCAAACAAACCCAAACAGGAGATTTTCATGAATTTGAAATCTGTTATGTGATGCGTATTCGCATTAGGTCTGAGCATTACAGGTGGTGCGTTTGCCACTGATTTGTCCACATCCACGATGTGTATATTGATGACACGTAATTCGTCAGTTGTATTCATGGTCGCGGCACTGTGCATATATATTCCAGGATGCACGCACACCTCGTCGGTGCGCGTTGGTGCGCCAGATTTTTTCAAGGTCGAAGCAGAAATTCCTCGAATGGAAGTCGTTGACGACGTCAAGCGGGCAACACTTGTAAAGGCATTCAACCGCTACATCGGGGATTTTCCACGCGAGGGCGCGCTGTCGGCCATGCCTGATGCAGATTTGGATTTGTATTTGCGAATTGCACAAAGCATGGTGTTCTACACGAACATGACCTCTTACGCGATCCAACAGAAGTTGATCTTGGACGAGAATACGCGGCGACAACGTACCACTGCTGCGCAGAGACTTGAGTACTATGAAAGTTTGATTCGCGTTCGAGATTTCAAGAACGCTGTTGACTTTGCATCCCAGCTTCAACCTCCTGCCGAGGATGTGCTGCCGGAAATGGTTGATCCACTAGGGCGTGGCTTCACTGGACCGTCAGCTTGGCAACTTCACCCGCTGCTTGATATTGCTACCCGTGTTCCGGCCAATCTCAGTGCAGATTGGCAAATTGTTGTGGTCGCGCATCCGCGCTGCGGGTTCTCGCGGCGAATGATGCAACATATCAACGCTGACACTACGCTTTCTAGCGAAGTGAAGGGACGCATCCAGTTTGTCACCCCCCAGCACTCTCAATTCGACTTTAAAACACTGCGCGACTGGAATCGCCGCTATCCGGATCAGGCACTTTCGGTTGTTCACATTGCGTCTGAGTGGCCTTTCGACGAGTTTTCGGCAACACCGATCACCTATTTCCTCCACAAAGGGATAGTGCAGAAAAAATTGGTGGGGTGGCGCAACGAAACCCATCGAGATCGGTTCGCCGATGCAATTTCGGAATTGAAACGGCTGCCCGCCAAATAGCCGCACAAGCAGGCTTCAAGCCACGGCGTCGATGCCAATTGGGAAATGTCTGCGTGCTTGCTTGTCGTCACGACAACAGCTTCGCGCTTGACCTATCGGCGGCAGGCCGAATTCATCCTTGATTTGGCGGTGTTTGTCGCAGCCTGCCCTAATTTCACGGGGCCAACAGCAGAATCCACCGCATACCTTTACGGGGAATCTTCATGACACTACCACCCAAAGTCCAAGATGCCGTCGACGTACTCACGAAGTTCGACGTACATCAAGACCAAATCGCGCCGCTTTCGTATCGGCTTTATCTGCGCTTGAAGCCGGCAACGCCGCCGCCCTTGTGGGGCGCAACTCCGGCCTACTGGACATTTGTCGCGTTCACATTCGCCTTCGGCAGCGCCGCACTGTTTTTTTGCGGCGCGACCTACTGGCTCGTTCAACAGGGGCGTGATCCTGTTGCCGAGCTGCTCAGCCCGGCACCACAGATGGTGTTGTGGTCGATCTTCGGCTTTGTTGGCTGGGCAACAGCGTCGGCAACTGCAGACCAAATGAAGCGGGAAGCGGCAAGTTTGCAGCTTCCTGCTTGGCAGAGCTTCAGCGCCGCTTGGCGGCCTGCCATGGATCAAGTCGCAGTCTACGCCAACCCGAACCGCTATTGGTTGGCGGCGCTAAAGGGCGAGCCACTCGTCGCGCGCGCCGA
>JBEILF010000259.1:0-2937 GCA_040379385.1 Burkholderiales bacterium
GCAACGGCGTCGCCTGCTGAAGCCGCCAAAGGTGCGGATTTTGTCTTCACCAACGTGACCGCGACAGCCGATGTTGAATCCGTGCTGCTCGGCGCTAACGGTGTCGTTGAAACTGCCGCGCCAGGCACCATCGTCTGCGATTTCTCGACCATCGACGCGACCGCCACACGCGCAATCGCCGCACAACTGGCAGAACGCGAAATTGGCTTCATGGACTGCCCGGTATCCGGCGGCACGAAGGCCGCAGAAGCAGGGACACTAACAATCATGGTGGGCGGCACGGATGAACACATGGCTCGCGCTCGTCCACTGCTCGAAAAACTAGGCACGAACATTTTCCACATGGGCAACGTCGGTGATGGACAGGTCACCAAGGCGTGTAACCAGATCGTGCAGGTCGTGGCGATACAAGGCATTGCAGAGGCAATGCTTTACGCGGAAGTGAACGACGTCGATTTGAATAAGGTCGTCGAAGCATTAATGTCCGGCTTCGCTGGCTCAAAAATGCTCGGCCTCATGGGGCCGAAGATGGCCGCGCGCGACTTCGCTGCGGGAATTGAAGCGCGATTGCATCATAAAGATTTCGGGCTGGTCGCTGACGCCGCCGCCAAACAACACCTGCCCATGCCAGCCACCGTATTGGTGCATCAACAGTTGTCCAAACTCATGGAAGCCGGTTGGGGCAAGATGGATACTTGTAATCTGCTCAGGGTGCTTGAGAGGGACATGACAACCTGACAATGCATTTTCAACCTGATACCACTTTTTCAATATCAAAACTCATCGCTAGACGGGCGTTTCCAAGCACTTTTGCCTGAAAACGCCCACCAATAGGCGGGTTTACTCATTTCTTTACGATGAATCTTCATAGACTTCTGCAGCAGCGCGCCGCTAACAACCAACCCGTTCGCGTAGTGCTGATTGGCGCGGGCAAGTTTGGTTCGATGTTTTTGTCGCAAGCGCCGCGCACCCCCGGCTTTCACATCATCGGCATTGCAGACTTAAGCCCGTCACGCGCGATGGAGTCTCTTGCGCGCGTCGGCTGGCCAAAAGAGAAGTACGCAGCGATGTCAATTGATACCGCCTCCAAATCAGGTGCGACGTTTATCACCGATGACGCGATGGCGCTGATCGCCTCACCCTATGTCGATGTGGTGATTGACGCCACCGGCAGCCCGTCGGCAGGCATCTCGCATGTGCTGGCGTGCTGCACACATAGAAAACACATCGTCATGGTCAATGTCGAGGCGGATGCTTTGGCCGGGCCGTTACTGGCTAGGCGCGCCGAGGAAGCTGGCATCGTCTATTCACTCGCCTACGGCGATCAGCCAGCGCTGATTTGTGAGATGGTCGATTGGGCGCGTACCGCAGGCTTTGATGTTGTTGCCGCCGGCAAGGGCACCAAGTATTTGCCGGCGTACCACGCCTCCACACCCGACACCGTTTGGGGCCACTACGGCTTCACGCCCGAGATGGTGGCCGGTGGCGACTTCAACGCACAAATGTTTAATTCTTTTCTCGATGGCACCAAGAGTGCAATCGAGATGACGGCAGTGGCGAACGCAACTGGTCTCACGCCCGCACCGCAGGGCTTGGATTTTCCGCCGTGCGGCGTGGATGACCTCGCGCGCATCCTCAAGCCGAAAGCACACGGTGGTATTCTTCACCATCGTGGCCAAGTCGAAGTGATTTCTAGTGTTGAGCGTGATGGTCGTCCGGTGTTCCGCGATTTGCGCTGGGGCGTCTATGTGACCTTCGC
The DNA here is from genome assembly GCA_040379385.1 of Burkholderiales bacterium. Lineage (GTDB taxonomy): Bacteria > Pseudomonadota > Gammaproteobacteria > Burkholderiales > Usitatibacteraceae > UKL13-2. The sequence goes on from JBEILF010000259.1 coordinate 1,760, forward strand.
GGCCGATTGCGAGTACGTACGCCGCTGCTTTAAAGAATATGGGTTAGTCACTGATGCGAGCGGCGATTACTCGAGCATGTACAAGCCATTCCATTTGATTGGCCTGGAGCTCGGCATCAGCGTAGCGAGTGCGGCATTGCGTAACGAGGCGACAGGGGTGGCTACCGGCTGGCGTGGTGATTGTGTAGCCACTGCCAAACGTGCGTTGAAGGCAGGCGAAATGTTGGACGGCGAAGGCGGGTACACGGTTTACGGCAAATTGATGCCAGCCGCCGATTCGCTGGCAAAGAGTGCGCTGCCGATTGGCCTAGCGCATAAGGTCAAACTTGTTCGTGACGTCGGAGTGGGTGAGGCCGTAACGTGGGATCATGTGGTAATCGACCCCAGCAACACGGCCGCCAGGTTTCGGCGTGAGATGGAAGCCGAGTTCTCGGCATATACGCCAGAACCGCACACAAATTAGGTGTTGCTAGAACGTTATGAGCAAATCCAAAACAACCAAGCTGATTCAGCGTGGGCGGACAGCCGCCAGCAAAGCCAACACCGTCGATCTGCCGATGCATCGGGCCTCGACCGTTTTGTTCGACTCACTCGCCCACTTGGATGAGGTGCAAAAACGGCAAAGCGCTGACGAGCAGATACCAACTTACGGCATCTTCAATATGCCTAATGCGCTGGCACTAGAAAATACGGTCGCTGAAATCGAGGGTGGTTATCGCGCCATGTCGTTTCCAAGTGGCCTCGCCGCCATCGCCGGTGCGATATTGTCTTGTGTGAAATCTGGCGACCACATCTTGATGACCGACGGCAGTTACGATCCCGGTCGGCGCTTCTGCGATTCAGTACTCAAGCGGTTGGGTGTCGAAACGACATACTATGATCCGCTGATCGGCGCGGGGATCGAGGCACTCATTCGCCCGAACACCACCGTGGTCTATACCGAGAGTCCAGGCTCTAATACGTTTGAAATCCAAGACATTCCCGCCATTGCAAAAATCGCGCATCAGCATGATGCAGTGGTAATCATGGACAACGCTTGGGCGACGGGGCTACTGTTCGACGCATTTGCCCACGGTGTGGATGTGGTGGTGCAGCCTGCGACCAAATACTACGCCGGACACTCGGATGTATTGATTGGGCTTGTCATCGCCAATGAGAAAACCTGGCCGCAAGTCAAA
>JBEILF010000260.1:0-2934 GCA_040379385.1 Burkholderiales bacterium
AGCTTGAGCATACGGGTAGCGCAGGCCTCTTCCACCTAGCTTCTGGCCGAGGCCCCCAAAAACAAACTCGATTCACCGTCTTACAGTAAGTGCAGGACACAGGACAGCAACGCCTACCGCACCCCCGCGATCACCAACGCAACGGCCGCCGTCAGCTTTTTTGCATATGGCACATGCAGAAACTCATTCGGCCCGTGCGCATTCGACTTCGGTCCCAACACACCGGTGACAAGCATTTGTGCATCCGGAAACTTAGCCCCCAACATCCCCATAAACGGAATCGTGCCACCTTCGCCCAGGTAGGCGGCAGGTTTGCCATAGACCGTCTGTGAAGCGTACTCCAGCAATGCGGTAAGCCAAGGCGTCGCCGCCGGTGCGTTCCAGCCGGTCGCCGACTGTTCGTATTCAAAACTCACGTTCGCCGAATACGGTGGGTCCTTCTCAAGCGTAGCTTTCATTTCCGCTGCGGCTTGCGGCGCGTCAACCAGCGGCGGCAAACGCATCGACAGTTTGAGAGCGGTGTATGGTCGCTGCACGTTGCCGGCTGAGGCTATCGATGGCAACCCATCCGCGCCGGTCACAGCGAGTGCTGCGCGCCAGGTGCGGTTTAAGATGAGTTCAACCGGATCTTTGGTGGTCGGCTGCACGAATACAAACTTTCCATCGTCCCCACAGCAGCTATCCCACGGAAAACGTTTCCACATCGTCTCGCCCAAAATGTCCGCTGCCTGCTTGGCCTGGTTGATGCGCTCTTGCGGAATTGCACAACTAAAGGCGGTTGGTTTGACCACGCCGGTCTTTGAGTCATCGAGCCGATCAAGTAATTGGCGCGCGACACGAAATGACGATGGCACCACTCCACCCGCATCACCAGAGTGCACACCTTCGGTCAGCATATTCACCGTCAACGTGCCATTGACCAATCCACGCAGTGAAGTCGTAACCCACATTTGCTGGTAGTTACCGGCACCGGAATCCAGTGCAATTACCAGTTGCACATCGCCCATGCGGCTGGCCAATTTTTCGAGATAGAAGGGCAAGTCGTAGCTACCGGATTCCTCACAGGTCTCTATCAGTCCGACGCAACGCGGGCGCGCCACACCTTGTTTATCGAGCGCTTGAATGGCCGCGAGTGCGGCAAACACGGCATAACCATCATCGGCGCTGCCGCGACCATACAACTTGCCATCTTCATATAACGGAATCCACGGGCCCAAGTCGGCACGCCAGCCCGTCATCTCGGGCTGTTTATCCAAGTGACCGTAGAGCAGGATGGTCTTGTCATTGCTGATACCACCGGTTGCGGGAATATCAAAAAACAGGACTGGCGTACGGCCACCCTCGGCCACCACTTCCATCGTCAGGCCGGTCACGTTCTGTGCAGCAACCCAAACACGCGCTTGTTCAATGGCCGCATCGAGAAATCCGTTTCTTGCCCAGTCTTTATCAAACCCCGGTGACTTCGCCGGTATCTTGATGTACTCGGTCAACTGTGGAATCACGTCGTCGTCCCACTGCTGATCGACATCGGCAGACAATTTCGCGAGGTCGATACTGAGGGTCTTCTGGTGAGGCATTTCAGGGATTGGGTCGCGTGCAGTCATGTTGTTACTCCGGGCGGGCCAGGGTAGTTGGCGAAGTTTCGTACAGTTTACGTCTAAGCTATCAGGGTACAGTCGCCGATCTTGCCTGGCACTCAATTGGCAGGTACTTCGCCGGCATATCGGTCGCATCTGCGCCTGTCAACATGATGCCCTTGGGGATCGGTGCGGCAGCACAAACCCAGGCGATAGGAACCGTCGGCTGGCAATCCACAAAAGCGGGGCGAAGTGTCAGCACTTTGTGCTTGATGCTACTGTTTGCAATATTGCCCCAAGTAATGATTAGCGCGCCGTCCTTCACATCGATGCGCGCCGCATGCTTGCCCAGCAACTTGGTCGGCTCAGGAATGCCCGCTTCAATGTTATCTGCTGGAAACTAACCAAGCGTGCCATAACCTTGCGCCACGCTTTGTTTGGCGACATCAATCAGCGGGCCGCTTTGTTTGATCTGCCCGCGAATCGTCGCAGCGGACAAATCTGGTATTGCAAACCCCGCAAGTATGCCGAAAAGCACCAACACGATAACCATCCCAATGAGGGTAAATCCTTGCCGCTATGGTGTCATCGTTGGTATCAACAGTTAGTAACGAGCACTACCAGGCGTGCGCGGGAAGGGAATCACATCACGAACATTGGAGAGGCCGGTCGCATAAGAAATCGTGCGTTCAAAGCCAAGGCCGAACCCTGCGTGTGGCACCGTCCCATAACGCCGCAAGTCTCGATACCAACTGTAGTGCGCAGGATCGAGTCCACTTTCGAGCATACGTGCGTCTAGCACGTCCAGTCGCTCCTCGCGCTGTGAGCCGCCGATAATTTCACCGATGCCGGGTGCCAACACGTCCATCGCCGCAACTGTCTTGTTATCGTCGTTTAAGCGCATGTAAAACGCTTTGATTTCCTTTGGGTAATTCATTAACACCAACGGGCCCTTGACGTGTTTCTCGGCGAGATATCGCTCGTGTTCGGACTGCAAGTCAATACCCCACTTAACCGGAAACTCAAATTTCTCCTTTGATGCTTCCAGAACTTTGATCGCATCGGTGTAGTCCATGCGAACAAACTCAGAGGTAACGATGTTTTGCAGCTTTGCCACGACACCCTTTTCAATCCGCTCGTCAAAAAAAGCCATGTCGTCCGCACGCTCATCCAGCGCGGCCTTGAAGACGTACTTGAGTAGGGCCTCGGCCAATGTGGCGTCATCGGACAAATCAGCAAAGGCGATCTCCGGCTCAATCATCCAAAACTCGGCGAGATGGCGCGACGTATTGGAGTTCTCCGCACGGAACGTGGGTCCAAACGTGTAGACGTTGGACAACGCCATACAGTAGGTTTC
>JBEILF010000261.1:0-2905 GCA_040379385.1 Burkholderiales bacterium
CAAGATGACCCAAGCGCTCTGTCTGCCAACGGTATTTCTCAATGGCGAATACATGCCACTTGAGAACGCCAAAATTTCGCCGTTGGATCGCGGTTTCATTTTCGGTGACGGCGTATACGAAGTCATTCCCTACTATGATGGTCGCGGCCTGCGCGCCAAAGAGCATTTGCTGCGCTTGCAGCGCTCGATGGATGAGCTGTACCTCGCCAATCCCTATGCAATTGAAAAATGGGAGGCGGCCATCAACGAATTGATTGCGCGTAACGGCGGTGGCAATGTCGGTGTGTACATTCAAGTGACTCGCGGCGTGGCCAAGCGTGACTTTCCACCGCCCGAGGGCCTGACCCCAACGGTGTTTATGATGGTGAATCCGCTGGCAACGCCCAAGCCCGAGATCTACGCGAACGGTATTTCAGTGGCATCCCTCGATGACAATCGCTGGCTGAAGTGTCACGTCAAATCCACCGCACTGTTGGGCGCAGTATTATTGAAACACGAATCCAGCCTACTCGGTGCCGACGAGGCCATCATGTTCCGTGATGGTTACCTCACCGAGTCTTCTGCCTCGAATATCGCCGCTGTCAAAAACGGGGTGATCTTGTGCCCGCCGATGGATAACCTCATTCTGGCCGGGATTACCTACGTATTGATGATGGAGCTGGCGCGTAAAGCAGGCATGCCGTTGGAAGTTCGCAGGGTATCGCGCAAAGAAGTGCGCGCGGCCGATGAGCTTTGGATACTCTCTTCCACGAAAGAAGTGCTGCCGATTGTTTCACTCGACGGTAAGCCAGTCGGCCATGGGGTTGCAGCTGGCAAACCTGGCCCCATGTTCAAGCGGATACATGAACTGTTTCAACAGTACAAGCGTGATCTGCCGCCCGCGGCACAAATAGCGAGCGCGGCTGAGTAAGCGTACGGCGATAGACGCAAGATGACACTACCCAAACACATTGGTGCCGATGACTCAGAAACTAAAGATACCTTGTTGGTATTTCCCACGGCGTTTCCAATCAAAGTGATGGGGCGGATGAAGTCGCGGGACGCTAACGCTGCAAATACCGACTTTGCGCAGACGATTGCCGCCATCGTGCTCAAGCATGCGCCGGACTTTGATATCGCGACTCTCGAAATGCGTCCGTCAAAGAACGGTAATTTTATTTCGGTCACAGCGACCATCAACGCGACTTCCAAACCCCAGTTGGACAACATCTACCGCGAGCTGACCGCGCATCCCGCCGTATTGATGGCGCTGTAATTGCCATCGCCAAACCGCTGACAGTCCCCGGCGCCTTAAGCACCTTGACCCCGCCACCTTGACCCCGCCGCCTTGACCCCGCCATTCATCAAACATCTCGGCGTCGTCGAGTACAACACGACGTTTGACGCCATGCGCGCGCACAACCGCGCGGCAACAGATTCGACGCGGGATGAAATCTGGCTGCTGGAACATCCGCCGGTGTTTACCCAGGGGCTGGCCGGTAAGCCCGAACACATCCTCGATCCAGGGGACATTCCGGTTGTCAAAATCGACCGCGGCGGCCAAGTGACGTACCACGGGCCCGGGCAGCTCGTAGTGTATTTGCTGCTCAACATGCGCACACGCCGCTATGGCGTCAAAAGCCTTGTGAACCGGATCGAGCAATCGGTGATCGATTTACTCGCAGAATATGGCATTGCCGCTGGACGGCAAGCCGGCATGCCGGGGGTGTATGTGGAAACCGCCTCGGCAATCGCGAAGATCGCTGCTATCGGATTACGGGTGGCGAACCACGCGACCTACCATGGCCTCTCGTTAAACATCGACATGGATCTTGCGCCGTTTTTGCGTATCAATCCGTGTGGGTATGCGGGGCTGGCGGCCACGCAAATGAGTGCCTTAGGCGCGCGGGATAAAATGGATGTTGTAGGTGAGAAATTGCTCAAGCACTTGAAAGCGAATCTGTATGGCTGAAGTCGAAAATAAGGTGGGTTTGAGTATCAAGGCGGGCGAAAAACAAAAATCCAGCCTGAAGACCGCACGCATCCCCATCAAGGTGGTGTCTGACGCACCACGTCTGAAAAAGCCCGACTGGATTCGCGTGAAGGCGGGTTCATCGAGCAGCCGCTTCTACGAGATCAAAGAAATTCTGCGCGAAGCCAAACTGCACAGCGTGTGTGAGGAAGCCTCCTGCCCGAATATCGGTGAGTGTTTTGGCAAGGGCACCGCCACCTTCATGATCATGGGCGACCTGTGTACACGTCGCTGCCCGTTTTGTGACGTCGGCCACGGCCGCCCACTGCCGTTGGATGAGGACGAACCGCGCCATCTGGCCGAGACTATCGCCAAACTCAAACTCAAGTATGTGGTGATCACCAGCGTTGATCGTGACGACCTGCGTGATGGCGGTGCCGGGCATTTTGTCGAATGTATCCGCCAAACCCGTGCACTCTCACCAACTACACAAATCGAAATTCTCACGCCGGATTTTCGCGGCCGGCTCGATCGTTCACTCGGCATCTTGCGCGAAGCGCCACCGGATGTGATGAACCACAACCTCGAAACGGTGCCGCGCTTGTATAAACAGGCTCGTCCCGGTTCGGACTACGCACACTCATTGAAGTTACTCAAAGACTTCAAGGCCGAACATCCGAAGGTGCCAACCAAGAGCGGACTCATGGTCGGTCTGGGCGAAACCAATGAAGAAATCCTGGAAGTCATGCGTGACTTACGTGCGCACGCCGTCGATATGCTCACCATCGGCCAATATCTCCAACCGTCCGGCCATCACTTGCCAGTGTTGCGCTACGTCACGCCGGATGACTTCAAGATGTTTGAAACGGAAGCCTACAAGATGGGCTTTGTGCATGCGGCGTGTGGCCCGATGGTGCGCAGTTCATATCACGCCGATCAGATGGCGCATGAGGC
>JBEILF010000262.1:0-2889 GCA_040379385.1 Burkholderiales bacterium
CAGCAGAATGGGAAAGTAGTTCTCGAGCATTCTCGCCGTTATCGTTTCAGAGTCAGTTCGCAATCGAACAAAACCCGGCTACTGCATTAACTTGGTGCCTTCGGCGAGAATCGAACTCGCACAGCTTTCGCCACTACCCCCTCAAGATAGCGTGTCTACCAATTTCACCACGACGGCATGTCGTTCAAACTAGACTAAATTTTACTTCGAAATACGAGGTTTGCGGCACTGCAACAAGCAGGTTACTTAGGAATTTGTTGGGAAGCCGGAGCCGTTACAGGTGCTGCAGGTGCAGGGGCGGCTGGCGCGGCGGATTTTGCCGCATCTCCGGCTGTGCTCGGCGCTGCCGTGCCTGCTGGCGCAGGGATTGTATCGACAGTTGCCTTCTTGGCCTCTGGCACCGCCGTGACACTCTTACCAAAATCGGAAACCACACCCGTGCCACGCGGCGCATGGTAATAGGTCAAACCGAGGCTGGTCAGAAAGAACAGCGTTGCACACACCGCAGTAGAGCGGGACAAAAAGTTGGCCGCGCCTGATGAGCCAAACAGACTACCCGCTGAACCAGTACCAAACGCCGCACCCATGTCAGCGCCTTTGCCGTGCTGCACCAGAACCAACACCACAATTGCGATCGCCACCAACACGTGCAGCGTCAAAATAATCGAAGCCAACATTGCTATTTCCTCAGTCTTCAGTCTCGATTTGGTCGCGCTTACAACGCTTGCCAAATCCCTAAAAATTCATCGGCGACCAACGACGCGCCACCGATCAAACCACCATCAATATCCGGCTGCCCAAAAAGCTCAGCCGCGTTACTCTTTTTTACGCTGCCACCGTACAAGATTGGCAACGTGTTCCCGATTTCAACCGAGTGTTTTGCGACAAAACTCCGCAAAAACACATGTACTTCCTGCGCCTGTGGAGGGGAGGCTGTTCTGCCGGTACCGATCGCCCAAACTGGCTCATAGGCCAACACCGCACCAGCCAACGCTTCAACACCAACCTTTTGCACCACTGCCGCCACCTGCCGCGCAACAACCACCTCGGTGATACCGGCTTCGCGTTCCGCAAGCGTCTCGCCGACACACAAAATCGGCATCAAACCGGCTTGTTTCGCGCGGCTAAACTTTTCCGCCACCACCTCATCTGAATCGCCAAACAACGCCCGACGCTCAGAGTGCCCCACCAGCGCCAACTGGCAGCCAAACTCCACAACCATTGCGGCGGAAACTTCGCCCGTAAAGGCACCTTTGTCAAACCGGCTCACATCCTGCGCGCCAAATCGAACTGCTGATTTAGCCAGCGCCAACTGCAATTGTCCTAAGTAGGGGAATGGTGCACAAACACCTAACACCTTCCCAGGGCGGATTTCAGCGGATAAACAAGCATCGAGTAACGGTGCATTTGCCGCCAAACTGCCATTCAGCTTCCAGTTTCCAACGACAAATCGCTGACGAGTTGCTATCGGCATTTTGGTCGAAATTCCCTGAAATTGCCTAAATCTGACAAAGACTTAGATTATAGCGGGAAAAGCCTTAACGAGACAATTGACCGGACTGGCGAACCTATCGCTGCAGGTCCATCGAGCGCTGAAACTCGAGCTGATATTCCTCTCGCGCCAACTTCAAGGTGTCCCAGATCTTGCTGCGGGCTTGGATAAAGGGCGAAGCGCGGGCGGCCTCACCCAAGAAATGGTCCAAATCGCGGTGTTCGCGATGGAGGCGGGACACCAGAGCCACGAAGAGATCGGTTAGCTCCGGGTCGAAATGCGTTCCGCGCGAGTCTACGATTTCGCTCAAAGTTAATTCGACCATCCATGCCTTTTTGTAGACGCGTTCATGCGTCAATGCATCGTAGACGTCCGCTAGCGCCGTTATCCGCGCGGCGAAAGGAATCTCGCGACAGCCGATTTTTGCCGGATACCCCTTGCCGTCCCAGCGTTCGTGGTGATGCCGGGCGATTTCCTCAGCCATCTTAATGTGGGGAATTTCGCTCTTCGCCAACACATCGGCACCAATTTCCGCGTGCATTTCCATGACCAACCGCTCGGCGGGTTTAAGGCCGCGCGGTTTCAGCAGAATCCCGTCGGGAATGCCAATCTTGCCGATATCGTGCAGCCGCGCCGCAATATCGATCATAAAAATCGTTTCATCGTCGCAACCGGCCTCTTTGGCCAACAAACAAGCCATACGCCCCACCCGGTAGGAGTGTTCACCGGTGGAGTCGTCGCGAAGCTCGGCGGCCACTGCCAAGCGCTCCATCGCTTCGATTCGGGCTTTGAAGAGCTCTTGGCGCTGTTTGATCAATTCGACCTTCGCCACCCGCCCTTCCACGACCTCGACTCGGGTTTCCATCCGACGCATCACCTGTCGGATATCCTCCAGCGGCGAGTTTGCGTCCGACGCGTGCAACTGGATCAAGTGCTGATGAACGTGGTGCAACACGTTGGCTTCGGCCGTTTTACGCTGCGCAGACAACATTTCTTGTAGGTACTTCAGCGCTTCGTCATGGCGGCCGGCGTACTCCAGCGCTTTTACCAGCGCGACAAGTACTTCGCGGGAGGCCAAATTCAGCGCTTTTGCCCGCTCCAAAGTGGCGGTAAGGCGGGAAATACCAACGTCCAAGTTGCCGGAAAATGCCTCGGCGAGGCCTTCGGCGACGGAGGCTTGGATGTCGGCTCGGGGGGATTTTGATTTGTTTGCGTACTCGCGTGCGGTTCGGGCGTGGGACAGGGCACCGTCGAAATCGCTGATTTCGATCAGAAGGCGAGCGTAGTAATTTTCCTTCAGTACCTTGTTCAAAAGCTGATGCGGCTCACTCGGAGCGGCATCGAACTCAAGAGCCTTTACAATCGATTCAATGCCTGCTCGCGGTTCATCGAGATTC
>JBEILF010000263.1:0-2888 GCA_040379385.1 Burkholderiales bacterium
GATCCGCAAGACCGACATCATCTCTGAAATCGGCGAAGAGACCATCTTCAGCAACCCGGTTTACTACAACGACCCAGCGATCGTGCGCCGCTTCTCCGACGGCTTTGTTGACGTCATCACTGTGAAGAAGGAAAACCGCGGCAAACTCAACACCTCCGGTTGGGACATCGCATTGCGTTGGCGCGGCGATAGTGGTTCATACGGTCGTTTCGGCGCGAGCTTGATCGGTACTGTGATCACCGAGTACCAGTTTGCAACCGATCCGCGCTCACCGCTGGTTGATGGTCTGGGTCGCTTCCGTGACGACAAAGCCGTGCAGCGTTGGCGTCACAAGTTGAACCTCGATTGGGACCATGGTCCGTTCGGCCTGACACTTTCCAACAGCTACTTGTCGAGTTATCGCGACCAAAACGTCCCCGGTCTGGCAGCACCGGAGTGGAATAATCGCGATGTGGACGCCTACTCCTTGTGGGATCTAAGCGGAAGCTACCGCTTCACCAAGAACCTTCGTCTGCGTGGTGGCGTCCTTAACCTGCTGGACACCGCACCGCCGTTCACCAACCAGGCACGTTACTTCCAGACCACCTGGGATTCGAGCTACGGTGACCCACGCGGCCGTTCGTACTACGCATCGCTGACGTACTCGTTTAAGTAATCCATCAATCGGTAGGTACCCGTAGAGGTGCCGTCGAACAAGCCTAGTAGCCTCTAAGCTGCAACAAAACCCCGCCGGTCTTACGACTGGCGGGGTTTTTCCTTTCTGCAGGGCTTCAGTGCTTGCGGAGGGCGACGCCCTCGCCGCGTTTCTCCTCCGCGTCATTTACGCAAATCGCAAGACCAAGGCTGCCCTACTGACCAAACGTCGAATCTCCCTGCTTCAGAAGGAAAATTCACTTTTTACCAAGAACTGGAGTGGCTTGATGCCCGGCGCCCGGTTCAATGGTGCCGCTAGATCGACGTGCAACATATTGGCAAACGCAGTACGGTCGAGGGCCACCCGTAGGCCAATGCCGACGTCCGAGAGTTGCCCGCCGTTAACCTTGTTCTGGTTCAGCCCACCCCACGCGCGGCCACTGTCAAAAAACACGGCGCCACCAACACGAAGCAACCGGAAGGGGTACCAATCGGTGAACGCGCGCTTCTCAATCGAGGCAAATACCCGCTGGTCACCGGCCTGATAACGTGCGGGATAACCGCGCAGGCCAGACAGGCCGCCGATCATTAACTGGTCGGCAATCCCGCCGCCATTAATCCGGTCGACCGCGAGGGACGCATAAAAAAGTGAGCGAGCGGGTTGAGGTGCGTAGTATTTCAGCGTGAACCCAGCCTGTGTCATCGGCCTGCCGGTCGTGGCAATACGGCGATCAACAACGACGCCGGTCAGGAGTACGCGATTCGACATTAATTGGGTGCCGTTGCTAACCGCCGCTGAAAACAACAAGTCCGAGCGGGTCGACCCCATCGCCGCCACTGGCACGGTCAATTGCACACGCGCGTTAAAACCGACAACCAGATACTCGGCGCGCTCAATCCGGTTGTAGTTTTTGACTTTGACAAATGCATCTTCGAGCAAATCCATCCGCAAAAAAATTCCCCGTAACTTATTATCGACCGGTAACAGGAGTGGGGCAACCCGGCCGCTCTCAGTGCGATAGCTGTTGTCGTTGATGAGCCCGCCTGCAGAGTAACGCCGCGTCCAACCGTTCATGAGCCCCGGCGACCAGCCGCCGCTCAATTCTGCCGACTGTATTTGGTGACGATACTCACTGACAATATTGCCGGCGTTGTAGATGGGGTCGATACGATCCTCTTCCCGCCAATCGCCACGCGCCGCCCAGCGCGTATCGAGCGAGTAGAACGGCCTATCAATGATCAGCGAGGTTCGGCTGCCGTCGTTGAACCGCGCTCGCGCAAAATCCAGAGTTGTACGGCCATCAAAGAGCTGTGTTTGCGACAACTCGAATTCGGAACCTTTCCGGTCAATGTCTGCGGTGCGCGCATAACTGATGCTGGTGCCATTACCAAAAAGATTTTGTTCCGCTATTCCAAAACTGGTTTTGTTGTCCCCGCCGGCCCGTGAAAAGCTGCCGGTCAGATTAAGTGTCCACGTGTCACGGGTAGCGACCTCGATATCCACCACACCGTCTTGGTATGTCAACGGCTTGATATCAACGTCGTAGCGCGTGCTTGAAGCCCTAAGCAGGCGCTCGGTCTCGTCAATTTTCTGGCGCGAGACTCGGTCGCCGCTTTTGAACAACAACACCCGTTCAATCACCGGCGCACGAGTGGGAATATGCAACCGGTTGACCCAACGAAAAAATGCATTGTTTTCGGCGTCATCCGACAGATCAAAAATATTCTGCGGATTGATGTGGATCTTGCCGATAACTGCACCAGAGCGCTCTAGCTCGGCAAAATCGGGGGTGTTTGTTGTCGTGGCCCCCGCTGTGGTCCCCGCTGTGGTCCCCGCTGTGGCCACACTAGCCTGATGCGCAAGCAGCAAGCATGCGCATGCAATCACATGCCTTAGCCACGCGCAGCCAGCCACTTGCTGTGCGAAGCAGGTTATTTCATGCCCGGCGGATGACTTTGAAGATAACAAGGAAACACTTTCGGAGATGCCTTATTGATCACGTTTAGGGGCGGCTGGCTCTTGCACGCGCTTAGACGCACATGGCGGCGCTTCACCGCGCTTAGCCAATCGAAACACGAGCATCGGCACCGCCCAAACTCACTTTACCTTGGGACACCTTGGCAGTTACACCACCCAAGAATAGGTGGGCGAAGTCTCTGCGTCGGTGCGGTCTCGAACATATCACTTCGCATCCCGACTGCGCAGCTGCATTCACAATCGCGCGTGCATGATTTTCGCCGATAAGCGAAAAACA
>JBEILF010000264.1:0-2856 GCA_040379385.1 Burkholderiales bacterium
CCCTTCGCTATCGGGGAAATCGAATTGCTGCATAAGGTCACGGCACGCTTTCGTGCCGCCGAATAGCAGGCATTCCTGGCGGCTAAATCTCGTGTCGCTCATCCTGCCAATCACACACGGCCAACAACAACCCGACAAGCGCGCCGAACAATAAGACCGCGTGACGACTAAAGAAGTCATCAGTCATGTTGCGCAAGAAAAAACCCGCAACCAACATCAGCCCGCACGTCGCGATTGCGGCAGCGCCTGCCGAAACATCCCTTCGTTGCCAAAACGCATGCGCTAGTCCAGCGAATAGTAGTAATAACGAGATTGCGCCGGGAATACCGATCTGAATTGCGTGGTTCAGGACAACGTTGTGCGCTTGTCTAAATACGGCGCGAAATCCGGGCTCGGTGAATCGTTCGGCCAAGGCGGTCTTCCCCCCTTCCAGTGCATAACCGTACCCGGCAAACGGTCGATCCTTGATGGTGTTTAGCGCCTCGCGCCATATCGTCAACCGATCATCTTGCTGCACGATGGTGATGCCATTCACACCGGCGTCGGGAAACGCATTGGCCCGCTGCGTCGAGGCAAGATAAAACAAAAACCCCGCCACGACGGCACCGACCGCCAACAAAGCAAGACGAACAAAAAGTGATTGGGCGACTCGACCATTAAAGACAACATACAAGCCAAACATCAAACCCAAACATAACCAGACAATCCGATTGGCGCTAAACCAAGCGGCCACCACCAGTGCGGCCAACGCAATGAGGCCGAATGCGTAGGCCAATGACGGCCTAGGCCATTTCACCAGCCACGCCAGCGGCAGCAAACTCGCCAGCAACACCACCCAAGTGGATAACCAACCGACATTCACATACCTCGGTTCGTGTGTACCGATGAGGGGCTGGAACGGATCGACCACCACCATGCCGGCGAGAATGAGCAGCCCGACCAGCAGGCTGAGCAAGATGGGCTTGAGTTGCTGCCGCGTCAAACACAGGTTGTAACAAACCAGCCCCGCGAGTACCGGTGTCAGTACATCACCGCGCCACGATTCGAGACTGGTGATGACGTCGCCACTACCGAGGCAATAGAGAAACACTGTTCCCACCCAGATCAAAACACCGGCGCGCAACAACGTGCCCTGAGGCAGGTTGATGCTGAAGGTTCTCGTTTTTTCCCCAAATGAAGGCCAAGATGAGAAATGCAAAAACAAAACACGCGGCGCGCAAGCCAGCGCTACTGCGAAACGGTGCGGCCAATAGACCAAGGCACACCAAGCCGGTCGCGATTCCGAACAGCATCGGAAACTGCAGCAACACGGCGCGCCGATCTCGCTGGTCAATCGAAGTGCCGGATGTCGTCATTTGGCGCTGACGCGACCGAGCGGCAGCAGTCCCGATTGTTTTAGCCACATGACCAACACTTGGCGGAGACGCTTGATACCGTGCACTTCTTTTAGTAATTGTTGGGCAAAGCGCCGCTTGCGACACTGGGTTAAGACTGCCCGCCGACTTGCTTCCGTGACAAGCTGTTTGGAGAGTTCAAACACTTGTAACGCCTGCCCGACGACTTCGCCTTCAAGTTGTGATCTTGTACCTGCGGGTATGGCGATATCTGCGTTGAGCGCCCGTAGTTGTTCCAATACGACAAAGTAGCTCTCAATGCGCGCCAACAATTTCGTCTCGTCGCCACTATTGGTTAGCGAAGCGGGATTCTCGCGATAACGGTACGCCACCTCATCAACATACGAAACACTTTCTGCGCGCAGCGCCGCTTCGGTGACAAACGCAATGTCTTCATGAATGATGCCGCCCGCAAACCGGATGGAATAATCCGTCAGTAACTGGCGGCGGTACCAATACTGCCAGAGGTAGTGTTTCCAATCTTTCTGCTCAATCAATTGTGAAACCCAACTTATGCCATGCTGCGGCCAGTCTGGCTTGCTGGCGCGGTAGACTCTTGTGATGGCCTGTCCCGCCGCGCCTGCGCCACTAAACCGTTCCGCCTGAAAGCTGATGGCGTCGACATTTGTGTCCGCCGCGCTTATGAGTGCGGGCATCGCTTGCGGCACGATCAGGTCGTCCGCATCAACAAACCAAACATATTCACCCCGTGCTTTGGCAAGGCCGCTGTTACGCGCGACGGCAACACCCGCGTTTGGCTGTTGCACGAGTTGCCATGTTGGGTGATTTGATCGCGCATTTCTGAACAGCTCGGCGGTGTTGTCTATTGAGCCGTCGTCAACCAAAATCCACTCGACTGCCGTTGCTTTCGAGGTCGCTTCGTCCACGGCCGCTTCCACCGAGGCAATCAACGCCGGCAGAAAACCACTCGCGTTGTAAGCCGGGGTGATGATGCTGAGCAAAATACGATTTGAGTCCAACTCACCTCGAACAGGGGCGCGGCTTACAGGAAGGGGCTATTACTCGACAGAGACGCAATGAATATCAAGAAAATTATATGCGAGCCTCGTTGTCCCCCAGAATACGCGTGGTGCCAGGTGTCAGAAAACGGTTCTGCGTTGGCTGCGTGATATCCTTTTCCGATGCTCCGTTCTCTCGTAGTTTGTATAGTTGTCTATCACTCGGATGTCCATTGGCTCAGTAAAACTCTCACAAGTTTGCGGGCGGCCATTGATCATGCGCGGGAGAACAACCTCATCGATTCAGTCGATGTACGAATCGTCGACAACGGCGCGGGCGAGTCTGCCGCAGCGGGCAATAGCAGCGAGGCGGTGCAGCTTAAATCTCTAATTGATAGCGCGCTCTGGGCGGTTCCGGGCCCCCGCGCAATCAACACCGCCTACGTTGCAATGCCGACAAACAATGGCTTTGGCGCAGGCAACAACACCGGCCTCGCGGGAAC
>JBEILF010000265.1:0-2838 GCA_040379385.1 Burkholderiales bacterium
CACCAAGGTGTTGGATGAAACCAATGCGCCGTTTTATCAGTGGTTTCAGGATGGTGAACTGAATGCGTCTTACAACTGTCTTGATCGGCAAGTTGCTGCCGGACTTGGCGACAAGGTGGCCATTAAGTTTGAGGCCGACGACGGTCTGGTGACCGAGATTACCTATCGTGCCTTGCTGGCGCGGGTGAGCCGATTTGCCAATGTACTGAAGTCAAAGGGCATTAAACAAGGTGACCGGGTCATTATCTATATCCCGATGACCATCGAGGGTGTCATTGCGATGCAAGCGTGTGCACGAATCGGCGCTACGCACTCGGTAGTCTTCGGCGGGTTTTCGGCAAAGTCATTGCAGGAACGGATTATTGACGCCGGTGCAATTGCGGTCATCACCTCGGACGAACAGATGCGTGGTGGCAAGGCACTGCCGATCAAGGCGATTGTCGACGAGGCGATTGCGATGGGTGGCTGCGAACATATGAAGAACTGCATCGTCTATAAACGTACCGGCAATGCCGTGAACATGGTGCCGGGTCGGGATAGCTGGTGGCACGACTTGGAGCCTGCCCAGTCAGAGCAGTGTGAGCCGACATGGGTGAACGCCGAGCACCCATTGTTCATCCTGTATACCTCAGGTTCGACTGGCAAGCCAAAAGGTATACAGCACTCAACAGGCGGTTATCTGCTGTGGGCAGCACTGACGATGAAGTGGACCTTCGACGTTAAGCCTACCGACCTGTTTTGGTGTACCGCAGATATTGGTTGGGTGACAGGACATTCTTACGTGGCGTATGGACCGCTGGCAGCCGGCGCGTCGCAGTTGATTTTCGAAGGCATTCCCACCTACCCCAACGCAGGGCGTTTTTGGGACATGATTCAGCGACACAAGGTGACGATTTTCTATACGGCACCCACGGCGATTCGTTCGCTCATTAAGGCGGGCGAGGTCGATCCGACCGTACACCCGCGCAACTATAACCTCAGCTCGCTGCGAATTCTTGGCTCTGTTGGCGAGCCGATCAATCCGGAAGCGTGGATGTGGTACTACCAGAACGTCGGCGGATCACGTTGTCCGATTGTAGATACGTTTTGGCAGACCGAGACGGGTGGCCACATGATCACGCCGTTGCCCGGCGTCACGCCGCTCAAGCCCGGCTCATGCACCCTGCCGCTGCCCGGAATTCAAGCGGCAATTGTGGATGAAACCGGCCACGATGTGCCAAACGGCCAGGGCGGAATCTTGGTCGTCAAACGCCCCTGGCCTTCAATGGTGCGTACCATTTGGGGTGACCCTGAGCGCTTTAAGAAGACTTACTTCCCCGAAGAGTTGGGCGGTAAGCTCTACCTGGCTGGCGACGGCGCGGTATGTGACAAAGATGACGGCTACTTCACCATCATGGGGCGTATCGACGACGTGCTCAATGTCTCCGGCCATCGACTTGGCACAATGGAGATTGAATCGGCGCTGGTGTCGAATTCGAAATTGGTTGCGGAAGCGGCAGTTGTTGGTCGTCCGGATGATCTGACGGGCGAGGCCATCTGTGCCTTCGTCGTGCTTAAGGGAAAACGGCCCGAGGGCGAAGAGGCACTGCGCATTGCGAAAGAGTTGAGGGATTGGGTGGGCAAAGAGATCGGCCCCATCGCCAAGCCGAAAGACATTCGTTTTGGCGATAACCTGCCAAAGACGCGCAGTGGCAAGATCATGCGGCGTCTGCTGCGCTCAATTGCAAAAGGGGAAAACATCACGCAGGATGTTTCGACTCTGGAAAATCCGGCAATTCTGGAACAGCTGAAGAAGCCAATTTAGAAAGTCTAGCATCGGCGGGTATTTCCGGTGTGTTTTTCTTGGAAATGCCCGTCGATAATGGGGTTAGCCAGTCGACGTTGGCCCTTCGGGAGTCTGCATGGCCGTCCAACCATCACCCACGATCCTCGCCGCAACCGTTGCCGAACTGCGCGGCCACGCGCCCTTTGATCAAATGACTGAGTCGCCGATTAGCCGACTCGCGGCGAATCTGACGTTGCGTTACTACGCCGAGGGTAGTGTCATCAAGTCCCCGGAGGACGGTGTTGTGAATACGCTATCAATTTTGCAGCGCGGTCAGGTGGTGGGCGTCAACCCTTCGCCCTCCGTAAGCGAACGACCGCTTACGCTGGTGGAAGGCGAGATGTTTCCAATCGGTGCCATGATTTCCAAGCGCGCCACGGTGCTGACATTTTCCGCCGCGACGGATGTGTTCTGTTATGAATTGAGTGAATCTGGCTTCGCTGAGGTGATGGAGACCTCACCTGAGTTTCGGAATTTCGCCACCGCGCGCCTCGCACATATGCTTGATTTGTCGCGACAGCATATACAAAGTCAATTCAGCCGGAACGTCTCGGGTGCACAAACGATGGCGAGCCCGTTGCGGTCACTTATCAAGCGCCCGCCGGTAACGGTCAATGCGGCTACCCCGATTAGCCAAGTGCTGGCGATGATGCAGCAGCTAAAAATCGGCTCGATGATAGTAGTCGAAGAGTCATCAACGATCCCCTGCGGTATTTTTACCGAGCGTGATGTGTTGGCGCGGGTTGCGCTGCCACAAGTCGACCAATCCGCCGCGATTGCCAGCGTGATGACTACCGACCCGGTTGCATTACCCTCGACAGCGACGGTGTTTGAGGCGGCAAAGATAATGGCGGAACGACGCTTCCGACACGTTCTCGTGACAGACGAGGGACGGCTGGTTGGGCTAGTCTCGGAACGCGATCTCTTCCAGATGCAGCGCCTGTCACTTGGCGAGATTGCGAAATCCATTGATCGCTGCGCTGATGGTGTGTCGCTGGCCAAGGTGGCTGATG
>JBEILF010000266.1:0-2828 GCA_040379385.1 Burkholderiales bacterium
GGCATGAACTCGCCTGCTTCGGGTAACAGTCAATATGCTGGTGCCGGCGCACCATACACACCTGAACCATCGCCACCGCCTGTGTCGGCCGCCCCCGCCCCCACTACCAACCGCATCGCTGCGCCGGAAATCGGTAGCCGTTTGTCAACCGCCAACGCTTCGCCCGACGTCATCAATCAGGCTACAGCCAAACCGCGTATTCCAGCCGACTTTGACGTTATTCCGTTTGAGCGTAACTCGAAGGCGGCATTTATTCGACTGCAAGCGGCCAACGACGCGAAAGACCTGAACGACATCCGTGAATTTACAACACCCGAAATGTACGGCGAGCTCGCCTTGCAGATTCAAGAGCGCGGCGCCGTCACACAAAAAACCGAAGTGGTTTCTGTAGACGCCCGCGTGATCGAAGTTGTCATTGAAGATAACCGTGCTGTTGCAAGTGTTCGTTACACCGGCGTCATTCGCGAAGATGACGGTCAGGCCGAAGGCTTTGACGAAGTCTGGCACGTGTCGAAAGACTTGTCGGATGAGAAATCGACTTGGCGGTTGGCTGGTATTCAACAGCTCGGTTAGTTTCCTTCCCGCTATTCAACCAACAAAGGCGCCGTTCCATCGAACGGCGCCTTTGTCTTTGTCATAATGGCAGCGTGACGCAACCAACTTTCACTACCGCCAATCTTGCTGCGGCCAAACTCATCAACCATGTTTTGGCGGATTACCCACTTGCACGCGAGCGGCTTTTGCCCCACGCGGCCGCACGCGTCAAAACCCATGTGGGTCCGCTCACCATTGAGCTGCGTATCACGCCACAGGGTACGGTAGAGGCGGTGGGCGAGGGTGCAGCAGATGGCGCGCTCGCAAATGTGGTATTCCGAATCCCGCTTGCCTCGCTGGGCGGGTTGCTGCGCAAAGATCCGGCGGCGTTTCGCCAAGTCGCCTTCGAGGGCGATAGCGAACTGGCGCATGTGTTGTCGACGGTCGCACGCGGCGTCGAGTGGGATATCGAAGAGGACTTGAGCCGGTTATTGGGCGGTGGCAAGCTGGCGGATATCGTCTCTCATCGCGCGGTTGGCACGACCAGATCCATCGCCGAGTGGCGCGACCAAGCCAGTCAGCGCTTCGCCGAAAATATGGCGGAGTATCTGGTGCATGAGCGCGAAGCCTTCATCACCAAGGACCAACTGGAACAACTGGCGCGTGACAACGAAATACTGCGTGACGACGTCGCCCGACTGGAAGCGCGCCTGAACCTGCTTGCCAAATAAGCGCCTATGAAACGAATCACGCTGACGCGTTTTCTGATCGACGAACAGTACAACCGCAAGGCCGTACCTGCCGACCTCAGGTTGCTCATTGAAGTGGTATCCCGGTCCATCAAGGCGATCTCAACGACGGTCGGCAAGGGAGCGCTTGCCGGTATCTTGGGTGACGCGGGCTCGGGCAATATACAGGGGGAAGCGCAGAAGAAACTCGATGTGATTGCCAACGAAATTCTGTTGGAGGCCAATGAGTGGGGTGGTCATCTTGCCGCCATGGCCTCTGAAGAAATGGAAGGGCCGCACGCGATTCCGCATCGTTTTCCCAAAGGCGAATACCTGTTGCTGTTCGACCCGCTGGATGGCTCATCGAATATCGATGTGAACACCAGTGTCGGCACCATTTTCTCGGTGCTGCGTTGCCCGGAAGGTGTCACCACACCGACCGAAGCCGCCTTCCTGCAACCCGGCACTGCACAGGTTTGTGCGGGTTTTGCGGTGTACGGCCCGTCCACCGTTCTGGTCTTGACGCTGGGTGCCGGCGTTCACACCTTCACGCTTGACCGGGAGTTGGGCGGTTTTGTGTTGACGCAGCAGCACGTGCAGATACCTGCGGATACGCAAGAGTTCGCGATCAACATGTCGAACATGCGCCACTGGGAGCCGCCGATGAAACGATACGTCGAGGAAATGTTAGCCGGCAAAACCGGCCCCCTCGGTCGCGACTACAATATGCGCTGGATTGCGTCGATGGTGGCGGATGTGTTTCGCATCCTCACGCGTGGCGGCATCTTTATGTATCCCCGCGACAACAAGGACCCTTCGAAGCCGGGTCGACTGCGCCTGATGTATGAAGCGAATCCAATGGCGATGATTATCGAACAAGCCGGAGGAGCAGCGAGCACCGGACGAGAGCGTATCCTCGACATCGTACCGACGGCGTTACATCAACGCATTGCGGTGATTCTTGGCTCAAGGCATGAGGTGGAACGGGTTGTTGGTTACCACCAAGCTGCGAGCCAGTAGCAATTTGCAGGTGGCAAAAGTCGCCTATCGGCGGTCGTTTTCGAGCCAAAATGACTGAAAAAGCCCGTCCCCGCTGGGTTTTGTATCTGCTAGAGTGTCAGGGCACTGATACCGCGACGACGTTGTACACCGGCATTACCACCGACCTTGAGCGGCGCTTCAACGAACATCTAGCCGGCGTTGGGGCGCGATACACGCGCAGTCATCCGCCACTACGCGTGTTGGCGATCAGGCAATTCGCTGATCGCGCTGACGCATCACGCGCTGAGGCAGTGGTGAAGAAACTACCGCGCCCATCGAAGTTGGCATATTTCGCATGAGAGCGTGGTTCGCCACAATTTCCATGATCCTGCTGGCGCTGGCGCTGGCGTCCGCCGCTACCGCCACCGCCCAAACAACACCGACCGCGAGCGCTGCACCATTACGCGGCGTGTGGATCCCACAACCCGCCCACACCGAGTTTTGGTGTTCGCCGGAGGACATGAAGCGTCACATCGCAGCGCTGCACGAAGCCGGCATCAACACAATATGTGTGGTGGTTTGGAA
>JBEILF010000267.1:0-2820 GCA_040379385.1 Burkholderiales bacterium
ATGATCTCGCTGTCGCGCGGTGGTGCTGATGCGGTTGTCATCCGCGAATGGGACATGGCCACCAAGTCGTTTATCAAAGACGGCTTTCAGCTAAAAGAAGCCAAGGGTTCGGTGGATTGGATCGATGCCAACACGCTCTTTGTGCAAACCGATTTCGGCCCCGGCTCACAAACAAAATCGGGATATGCGCGGATCGTAAAGATGTGGAAACGTGGCACGTCAATTGATGCGGCAACAACGGTTTACGAAGGCACGGAAGCCGACATTAGTGTCAGCGGCAGCCAATCGGAACAAAAGGGTTACAGCACTCGTCAATTTATCCGTCGTGGCGTGACTTTCTTTACCAGCGAGACCTACCTACTTGAGGCCGGCAAACTTACCAAGATCGATGTTCCGGCTGACGCCACATTCAGCTACTGGCGCGACTGGATGAGCGTACGTTTGAAGTCGGCATGGACGGTTGGCGGTACGACGTACAAACAAGGCTCGTTGATTGCAATGCCGTTCGAGAAGTTCTTGAAGGGTGATCGCAAGTTTGACGTGCTGTTTGAAGGCAGCGACCGCAAGTCGCTCGCGGGCTTCACCGCAACGAAGAATTTCCTGATCTTGAACGAGCTCGATAACGTCAAGAATAAGCTTTTTGAGTTGTCCTATCGCGACGGCAAATGGAATCGTCGTGCGATCGCCATGCCGGGGCTGGGTACAGTCAGCGCATCGGCAATAGATGCCGACGACAGTGATGATTACTTCGTGACGATGACGGACTATCTGACGCCATAAACATTGTTCCTCGCCAAAGGAGGCACGGACACGCGAGAGAAATTGAAGTCGCTGCCGGCATTCTTTGATGCGACGCCATACAAGGTTGAGCAGTTCGAAGTCGCGTCCAAAGATGGCGAGAAGATTCCGTACTTTGTCATCATGAAAAAAGACGCCAAGCTCGACGGCAAGAACCCAACGTTGCTCTATGGGTACGGTGGTTTTGAGATTTCCCAATTGCCGTCTTATTCGGGCAGCATCGGTAACGGCTGGCTCGCGCAAGGTGGCGTTTATGTTGTCGCCAACATTCGCGGCGGTGGTGAGTTCGGTCCGCGCTGGCATCAGGCGGGCTTAAAGGCCAACCGTCAGAAAGTGTTTGACGACTTCATCGCCGTGGCGGAAAACCTCATCAAACAAAAAATCACCTCACCGAAACACCTGGCAATCTCCGGTGGCTCAAACGGTGGACTGCTGGTGGGTGCCGTGATGACACAGCGTCCGGATCTATTCAAGGCGGTGATTTGTTCGGTTCCGTTGCTCGATATGCAGCGTTACCACAAGCTGCTGGCGGGGGCTTCATGGGTGGCAGAGTACGGCAACCCGGATGACCCGAAAGAGTGGGAATTCATCTCCAAATACTCGCCGTATCAGAACGTCAAAGCCGGTGTGAAAATGCCGCGTGTGTTGTTCATCACCTCCACCCGCGACGACCGAGTTCACCCCGGCCATGCCCGCAAGATGATGGCCAAGATGAAACAGCAGGGCCACGACGTTTTGTACTACGAAAACATCGAAGGCGGCCACGCGGCATCAGCTAACAACACCCAGTTGGCGTACCGCACGGCGCTTCAATGGGCGTTTTTGTTGGGTGAACTCAAATAAGCTGAAGTAACCGAAAAACTTCGCAGTGTTGGCTAAGCTTGAATGCGGTGGGTACCGATTGGCACCCATCTCCGGCTATAATGGCGTCGAATTAGAGCAGCTAGGAGACCTGGCCGAGTGGTCGAAGGCACTCCCCTGCTAAGGGAGCATGCGGTCAAAAGCTGCATCGAGGGTTCGAATCCCTCGGTCTCCGCCAACTGGCTTTCGCTCTAATCACTTGTTATAATTCGTGTTTTAGCGCCCGTAGCTCAGTTGGATAGAGTACTTGGCTACGAACCAAGGGGTCGTGGGTTCGAATCCTGCCGGGCGCGCCAGTATCCAAAAATGCCACCTTCGGGTGGCATTTTTCTGTGGTGTGGCCTTGGAGGCAAACGGCTTTGTGTTCGGGCGGGTGCTTGGCGGAAAAACTGATCTGAGCTATCTCGGTTTTGGTGGACACTTTTAAAAGGGTAAAAATACCTTAGGAGGTGTCAAATGAGCAAAACGGTAGTGGTTAAGCAAACGCCGAAGGTCAATCCGGACCGGAAACGTCAAACGTTTAGCAAGGAATTCAAGCTCGAAGCTGTTCGCCTGCTGGAGCGCGGCGAGAAGCCCGCCGAGCAACTCGCACTGGAGCTGGGTATTCGGCGCAACATGCTCTACAAATGGCAGAAGCAGCTAGCGGGTAAAGGCGAGGATCAGGCCTTTCGCGGGCCCGGTGCCAAGAAGCTATCTGAGTATTCAGAAATAGAATTGCTCAAACGCGAACTGAAGCGCGTCACCGAGGAGCGCGACATCTTAAAAAAAGCGGCAGCGTACTTTGCGAGGGAACTATCGTGAAGTACGCGTTTATCGACAAGCACCGACCACGATTTGCCGTTACCCGGTTGTGCCGGATGGTCAATGTGTCGCGCAGTGGGTACAACAAATGGGTGGCACGCAAAGGCATATTGACGCAACGCGAAGAAGCCAATGCCAAATTACTCATCGACATTCGGCGTGTGCATGTGGAGTACAAGCAGGCATATGGGAGTGTGAAGACTTGGCACACACTTAGGCAGCGCGGCATTGCCTGCGGCAAACACCGTGTGGCCAGGCTACGCCGTGAGAACGGTATTGAAGCCAGACGCACCCGCCGCCAGCGCACCACCAAAGAACATCACAAGATGGCACCACCTGCGCCGGATCTGGTGGAACAGC
>JBEILF010000268.1:0-2798 GCA_040379385.1 Burkholderiales bacterium
GCGATTCCGCAGCAGTCATTCGATTGGCTTCCCGGTCAGGATCGACATTTCATGTTTGTTCGACATCATGTCAATCACACGGCAATCTGCGCACATCTGCAGGCGTTTTAGACTGCCTTCTGCTTGGAACATCGAATGGCCGGCAAGTTTGCCGAGCATGGCATCGATCAGCTTACGTGTTCCAAGCGCCTCACCGCAACTAATACAGTTGAACGGCTCGGTCTCGTTGAGTAGCACCTCTTTTTTGCGCGTGTCAGTCAGCAACAAACGCGGCTCCAGGGTGATCGCAGTTTCCGGGCAAGTCGCAGCGCAAATGCCGCACTGGACGCAGTTGCGTTCGATGAACTTGAGCTGCGGTTTAAGCGCCCCCTCACCACCATCCATCAGCGCGGACTCTGGGCATGCACCTGCACAGGCAAGGCACATCGTGCACTTGTCTAGGTTGACCAAAATACTGCCCCACATCGCCTTGGGTGCCAACGCGATTTTTTCCGGCACCTTGGCAATCGGCGCGTGTTTCGCAAGGTGTTCAACCGCAAACTCCAGCGTGGCGCGTTTATCGTTGGAGAGATGGAAAGCAGCGGGTGAGGCGACCACGATTGACGCTTGGATCAGCGACACCTGCTGCGCCAATGCCGCAGCGCCACAAAGCGCAAAGTGGTTATCACCGTAGCCAAATGCCGCCAAAATGGTATCGCCGGTCTGCATCTCCGCCTTAATGGCATCTGCGTAGGCTGGCGCCTCGCTTGCCTCGGTGATGACGACCACCCCACTCGCGCCGTATGCGACAGCACCCAGCAATAAGTCGAGCCCAATTGAGGCAATGTGCCACGCTTCAAGTGGTAACACGTTGGAAGCCTGCGCCATGGCGGCCAGCGCAGCCGCGCCGTCCCCGCCGTTATGGAAAACGATCACCGGTGGCAGCGAATTTACATCGCGGTGGTGCCGATAAGTGCCGAGCAACGCGCGAAGCTGGACACCGCGGTCCGCCACCCGAGGGTACTGATAACTCATCGCCCCCGACGGACAAACCGTAGCGCAGGCTCCACAGCCCATGCAAAGGTGCGGATCAACAATAACCGTGTCACCGTTGCTGGAAATGGCCTTGGTCGAACAGATGTCGATACATTTTGAACACCCGCTCTTACGTGAACGGCTGTGGGCACAAATCGATTCTTTATAGGCAAAAAATTTGGGTTTCTCGAACTCACCAACCATCTCGGGCAGTTCAGCCAGTGCAGCCGCAAATGCATCGGGCTGGTCGATGGCAACGTAAAGATAGCCTTGCGGCGGCTGCGGCATTTGGAAAACCGGCGAGACCTGAAGGTCGAGCACAAGATCAAAGGACGCCGCCTCGGTCGTCGGTGCGCCCGCTCGCCGCCACAACAATTCGAAGGCACCCAAAAAGCCATTGAGACTCACAATATCGCCGAGCCGGACTTCCGTGCCTGGGAGTTCCGGCGGGGGAGCCTTGCCGGTCCAAATCACAGCCGCTGAAAGTTTGTCACCGAGCGCGCCCACTGCCTCGGACACACGCTTGTCACCGCCGATGACCAGCAGCCTGCCGACGGACTGATAGGCCACACTGGCGACCGGCTCAAAAGGCGCTAGCGCAGCCAACGCCGCCAGCGCCTCGATCTTTGGACGCTGGTTACCAAGCCCTGACGTATCGATTATGGTTGCAGTCAATACTGTGTCTCGAAGCAAAACCACACGCTACGACTCCCCGTTATTGTTTCTCTCTTATTGCTGCATTTGACACTAGTTTTGCCAATGTTGTGCGGTTTAATACCCCTACATGGGTAATAAGTGCATAGCGTCTAAGTCAATTTGGGTTCTATCGTGCTGGGACCTAGAATGTCGTGCGACAACTGCTCCTGCGCAGCGACAGAGGCATCGTCTGCGGCCAATTGTTCGGAACACGCGGCCTCGCCGTCAGCGATCACAGCGGCATTGCCAGATTGTGCGGTTGCAGCATTTTCTACACGCGCGCGCTCAAGTACTGGCGCTGTGCCAAGCCGCGCGGCTTCCTCCTCAGCGGTCTCAAACAAGTGGAGCGTTTTGGATTGATTCATGAGCTGCAACCACCCCTCGGGGAGCGGGTCTGGCTTGCCGTAGTCATCGATGTAGATATCGAGGCCATCCATCACGTTGTAATGTGGATCCGTGAAGAGTTTTTTCATGGCTTGGTTGCGCATGTCCGGCGCGACGTCTTTGGCCATAAACGGCGCGAAGTCCGAATCTGCGGTTAATGATTCGATACTCGGCAGTGGTTGCGCCTCACCATCCGCCGCCCCGTTCATGGCAGGCTTAGCCGCAGCATCCTTTCCTACATTGTTGGTAGTGGTGACGCTCGCAGTGGGAACCGAGTCTGGTGCGGCAGCAATGACCTTCTCGTTTGCGGCCGCGACGTCCTGTTTGCGCTTCGCCCATCTGGAAAATAAACCATCACTCATGACGACATACCGCTTTTGTAACGTCCTTCTTTACTCTCAAACGACTTTGGCCGGATCCGCTGTTTCTTCTCGGCAGGTTTGTAGTTAAGTTTCACCCAGTCGGCCAGTGCCGCCAGAATCTGCGGCGGCATCGCAACGGCATCGACTTTTTCTTGCGCATCCATCCAACGAGCGGCTTCGTTATACGACAACGTGACTGAGTGGGGTAGCGCATATCCGGCAGCGTCTTCGGCCACATCTTCCATCAGGCGCCACATCACAAACACCTGCGGGTTCGGTGAAGACGCGTTGAGAAAATAGCCCTCGGCTTCGTCGGCATAAATCTGTAAAGCGAAGCCGGGA
>JBEILF010000269.1:0-2762 GCA_040379385.1 Burkholderiales bacterium
CCCGCGAGGCTAGCATCGGCGATCATGCTGGTCATGACTTCCACCGCATCGTGCTGAATGACGCGGACGTTGGTGAGCTGGCGCTCGGCGAGCATCTTAAGGAGGGAGCCGACGCCCGGCGTGTGAACCTCGATACCGATGAAGTTCTCGTCGGTCCGTAGTGCCGCGATATCGGCGGTCGCGTGACCCATGCCGAAGCCGATTTCAACAACAACTAGCGCGTGACGACCAAACACGCCATCAACGTCCAGCAAACCCGCGGCATGAGGAATCACCAATGACTTGCCTTCATCAATGGCACGCGCCTGCGCGGGAGACAGCCGTCCCTGCCGGAGGACGTAACTCCTAATAGGCTGATGGGGCCGATTGGTGGGCGCGTCGTTCGACGGGGTGTTCGGCGCGCTTTTCTGCGATTGGGCCAAGACAGCGTCGGCAGGCAGCGTTCGAATTTTAATCATCTGCCAATTTTCCCACCGAGCGGCCAACTCACGGCGCGATACCGACTCGGTACAATGCCAGCATGAAACATATCATCATCAAATCGGGTCGCGAAAAGTCACTATTGCGCCGTCATCCTTGGGTGTTTTCGGGGGCAATCAAAAACATCGATGCGGCTGACTCCGGCGACATCGTTAAAATTGTTGCGGAAGACGGTAGATACCTCGCGACGGCAGCCTTTTCAGCCCCCTCCCAGATTGCGGCGCGGGTATTGAGTTTCGATGAGCGAGTCGTTATCGACGAGGCGTTCTATTGGCAGCGCATCTTATCGGCTATCTCACGACGCTCGCACTTGGCCGCCCAGTCCAATGCGTATCGACTGATACACGGTGAATCCGACGGTTTGCCGGGCGTCGTTGCAGACCTCTACGGCGATGTGGTCGTATTACAGCTATCAACCGCCGGCATCGAATCGCAGCGACTGTTATTGGCCAACTTGCTGATTGAGGCGACCGGCGCGCGCACCGTATACGAACGCTCGGACGCCGACGTACGTAAACTGGAAGGACTCGAGCAGCGCAACGGTCTGGTACTCGGTAAACCGCTAACCGGCGCGATTCAAATCGTGGAAGGCGGGATGACCATTGAGGTTGATATCGTCAACGGTCATAAAACCGGTTTCTACCTTGACCAGCGCGACAATCGTGCAATCACATGCTCTCTCGCCAAAGGCAGGGATGTGCTGAATTGTTTTTGTTACTCGGCAACCATGAGTACGGCAGCAATGTTGGGGGGCGCAAAAACGGTCATATCGATCGACTCCTCGGCTCCAGCGTTGGTGTCCGGACGACATATTGCTGCGCTCAACAACATTGACCCAAACACGATGGAGTGGGTTGAGGCGGACGTATTCGCCCACCTGCGAAAGCTACGGGATCAGGGGCGGTCATTCGATCTCATCATCCTCGATCCGCCCAAGCTTGCACCGACCGCACATCACGTTGAAAAAGCATCGCGAGCCTACAAGGACATCAATTTGCTCGGCTTCAAGTTGCTACGGCCGGGGGGTATGCTGATGACCTATTCCTGCTCAGGCGGCGTATCGGTCGATCTCTTTCAGAAGATCGTCGCCGGGGCGGCACTGGATGCCGGCGTTGACGCGCAGATCACGCGCCGCCTGTCGGCAGGAACCGATCATCCAGTGTCAATTCACTTTCCGGAAGGCGAATACTTGAAAGGTTTGTTGCTGACCAAAATGGTCTAAGTCAATACAAGGTTGGCTGGGAACAAATCGACCAATAGACAGTCTGACTAGGCCAATCTGGCGCGAATCTCGGGCCCAATCGACAAAATAGTAGTCGTTTTTAGTCACAAATCGGCACTTTGTTCGTTTGCGAACCGAGGCATAGTAGAAAAAAGGTCCAATCTTGACTCGACCCGCCGCTCGGCGTACTCTCTCTCCTCAATAAATGCTGGTTAAACAAGGAATTGCGGTCTAAACCTTGCACACTTTATGAAACTAAGACTTCTCACCGCCATGCTGTCTTTTGCTGCGGCCACAATGTTGCCCGCAGCACACGCGCAATATTATGGCGGCGTGGTGCTGAGTGGCGCGCAGGCGCGTAGCGAGTTTGGCTTCAACGGCAGCGAAAAGCCGAGTGAGCTGGTTGATCTCTACAATTTCTCGCGTGGTCTGACGCTTTCGCCGGAACCAAGCGTCGGCATGAAATTAGGTTATCGCTTCACCCCGTATTTTTCGGTCGAGGGTCGATATGCGGAGCGGGCCGCAGGCACCAGCCGTGCTCTCTTCCAACATGACAGATTGGCGGTGCGCGAGAGGTCGATGGGCTTAGATTTAGTCGGTTCGCTCCCGGTCTTCAGGGCGCTAGTGCTGGAAGGCCGCGCCGGCTTCCGCACAGAAAACTTCAACGGTGTTGATACCGTCGGTACACCGCTGGCCGGCCAACGATTACTTGGCACCGGCGCACTTGGGGTTGGCATCCGATACAACTTCAATAGCAGTCTAGGTCTCCGCTTCGAAGTCGAACGATCGCGCAAATTTGTTAGCGACCGCGGCAGCAATGACGCTGAAAACGTGATGCTGGGAGTTTACTGGCGTTTCTAATCGCCCGCTCAGTTGAGTCCAACGACTCAATTTCCACACCCGCTACACTCGCTCAAGTACCAATACGTCCTTCACGCGGGCTGCTCGCCGACGCTTGATAGATTTTCTTCGGCATGCGGCCAGCGAGAAATGCCTCGCGTCCCGACTCCACCGCCTTTTTCATCGCGCTCGCCATCAGAACCGGGTTTCTCGCCTTGGC
>JBEILF010000270.1:0-2744 GCA_040379385.1 Burkholderiales bacterium
ACACACCCGCGCCAATAGTCCCGCCGCGAAGCCTGCGCCTGCGGGAGCTGGACGGGGGTCTTAAGTACCGGGTTATCAAGGACATGGTGCGCGCCGGGGTACTCGGTCAGCGTGATGTCCTTTCCGGCTTTCCTAGGACGGACAACGTACGCGCGGCGCTGGCGATCGCTTCGGTGTTGGACATATCAATGCCGAGCTGGCGCGCCTGTGGCGGCAGGTTCTCGATCGGGCGTCTTGCCTGCGCCAAAACCTGCCAGTCGACCGCAGCAAAAGCTTCAAGAACTGTGCGACCGAGGCGGCCATTGGCTCCCAGAATGAGTGCGGTCTTTGATTGCATGCCGATTCCCTTGGTGAAGTTGATGGATCGAACTTTGCGCGTTTGCGAGGTATTCGACAATTGCTTAAAGTTGTAACTGAGATATACAATTCCGCATGGATAAGAACACCTTTGACTGGACTCTGGTCAGAAGTTTTTTGGCGGTGCTCGATGCCGGGAGTCTGATGGGGGCCGCCAAAAGGCTCGGTGCACAGCAGCCGACGCTGTCGCGTCACATTGCCGAACTTGAAGCCCAATTGGGCTCGCCGCTGTTTGAACGCACTGGTCGCGGAGTGCTGCCGACCGCCGCTGCGCTGCGTATCGCCGATGCGGCGCGTGAGATGGAAGGCGGGGCAATGGCGCTTGGACAGGCACTCGATAGTCAGCGCAGCGACACTGTAGGAACAGTACGCATTTCGGCAAGCCAACTCGTCGCTACGTTGGTCTTGCCGTCTCTGATCGCGGATTTTCAGCGGGAAGAGCCGGGCATTCAGATTGAAGTGGTGGCTTCTGATGCCATTACAAATCTATTGCGCCGTGAGGCGGATATTGCGATACGAATGGTGCGACCGTCGCAGACCTCACTGGTCGCAAAAAAACTCACCGATGTACCGATTGTGGCCTGTGCCCACCGCTCATATCTCGAACGCGCCGGGACACCGAAGCGAGCGGAAGATCTGTTCGCACATCGCCTGATTGGTTTTGACCGAGATGACGGCATCATCCGCGGCTTCGCGGCGATGGGGCAGATGGTGACAAAGGAAAATTTTGCGATTCGGACGGACGACACCATCGTCGTCGGGCAGATGATCGCGGCAGGCTGCGGCATTGGCTTCGCAGCGACCTACAGCTTGCGTCACTGGAACGGTGTCGTCGCGATATTGCCAATGCTCAAAATTCAGCCACTGCCTTGTTGGCTGACCGTGCATCGAGAGATTCGTGGTAGCGCGATTGTTCGCCGGGTTTATGACTATCTGGGCGTGAGGCTGCCAGCGGCACTAGCCTGAATATTTCATGGCGCGCGTTCGCTTGGACGATTGAACCGCGACGTGATTGCCGCTGTGATTGCCAAGCACGCGCCGTCCTCCCGCACACATTTGCCAAACACCGCCCGCCGTGCTTTTGACGGGCAGGCGAAAAAATGCGAGCCCGCTTATTTTTTTTGAACGCGCCCCGACGAAAGGTTCAGGCTAGTGCGGCTCACGCGTGGGCCGCCACAGCTGCACCATTTCCAGATAAGTGAATGACGCCGACCAACCGATGAGGACAAAACCGGTCAAAGCTTCCGTTCCGGCGAGGAATCGGATTGGACCAGCGGGGGAGAGGTCACCAAAGCCGACGGTGGTGAAGACCGTCGCGGAAAAATAAACGTGGTCAAATATGCTCGGGCTGACTGCGCCGGAAATGCTGCCGGTGTCAGTCCAAAGCAGCAGGAAATGATAGGCGAGCCCGAAGAGCCAGATCTCTACAATGTGCAGCAGGATCAACGACAGGACGGCGTAGAGCACCACCCGTCGTTTGGTGCCGCCAATGCGCCCCACATGTCCCAAACGGCTGCTAAGCCAACTCAGCCCCTCAAAGTGGGTAAGTGCGGCAAGAACAACCGCGAGTACCGTTGCGCCGACGACGGCGAGATTGGCTCCCCAGTTTGTGTATTCCGCAAGATGGCTGACAGTCCCCATTGGTTCAGGCTAGCATAATTACATTTCGCCCGTTTGATCTAGCGCAGAACTAAAGCCTCTTCATTCTTTCGTCAACAAGGACATTTCAATCCATGAGTACCATCTCTCCGCCGCTCGCGGAGTTGATCCAACTTGTGACGGCCAGATTTCCTGCGCTAGCACGTTTGCCATCGGCCACACTCGCGCAAACGATTTCAGCCGCGCACTTCCAACAGTTATCGGCTGGCGATCAACTGTTTTCGCCGGATCACCCTTGCGGCGGATTTCCGCTGTTGCTGGAGGGGCGGGTGCGGGTGGCGCGCGAGGCCACCAACGGTCGCTCCATCACGCTGTATACGGTCGAAGCCGGCGAGCTTTGTATTGCCTCCGCACAGGCGATGTTCCAGCGTCCCGGAATCTTGGCCAATGGTTATGCAGAGACCCCAATCACGGTCCTAGTATTGAGCCCTGAGGCCGTGGATGAATTACTCGCCACGGAGGCGGACTTTCGTAAATTCTTTTTTGGGTTAATCAGCGAGCGGCTATCGGATCTGATGCTCGCCGTCGAGGCCATCGCCTTTCTGAAGCTCGATCAACGTATCGCACGTTTGCTCGTCGAGCGTGGGCCACGGGTGGCGATGACGCACCAAGCTATCGCTGAGCAGCTTGGCGTGGCCAGAGAAATGGTGTCGCGGGTGATGCGGGGCTTTTCCGAGCGCGGCTGGATTGCCCAGTCCCGCGAAGCCATTGAGGTTACTGATGTTGTG
>JBEILF010000271.1:0-2737 GCA_040379385.1 Burkholderiales bacterium
GGGCTATGCTTCGGCATCAAGGCGGAACATTGCCGTCCAATCGCCGGCGAGCGAACCTGCAGCCCGCATCCACAGCAAGCGAAAAACGAGCCCCAAATTGGTTTGCCAGTCGCCCAGAGGCAACGTCCTGCTCAGCAACCAGCGACTCATGAAATATTCAGGCTTGCACCTCTGGCATATGGCCCCAGACCTACCCAGGGACCAAGGCGTTGCTCATCCGGGGCGACGGTGCCGAGGTTTTCTCTACGCGCTTAAGCCGGCACATCATCGCCGAAGGAGAAGGAAAACGCGCTATCGCGCAAGCTCGACCAACTCGTACCACGTCAGCATCGCGCCACCGACCCCGCCTTGCACCATGATTGCGTCGGCATCGTCGGTGACCCATACGTCGTAAGGGGGATGTTGCGTGGAAAAGCCGCTATCGCCAACGTCAAGGTAGCGAAAGTGTTTGGTGGCGAACGTTCCAGCCCTGACCGTGATGGTCTCATCGCCAACAAATTCGGCGTCAATCTTAACCGGTGCCAAGATGGGCGGTGTTGCGCCGCGCAAATCGGGCGAGGGTAGATACATCGAAAGTGTCCGGCGTTTGATCATGGTCCAATCCATGCCGCCAAGAAGGTAGGCGTCTGCGACCACCGGATGTGTGCCAAATCCATCAATTGGCGCGCTCAATTCAACGCGTTGCGAAAGTCGGCCGATCGACGGGCCGTAGGATTCGCACTCAATCGCGGAGGGGGTGAACCGAAACCAGCCCGAGCCATTAAATTTATCTCCCACGACCAATCGTACACTGCAATCCATCGGTTTACCGTGTTCATCCAGCGCGTAGACGACATCACGCATGACGGTGGGTAAGGGCTCCTCGATTTCACAATGGGCGCGCAGAATGACTTTGCCGTCAGTGTGGTGCGTAAAGGTGAAGCGCTCATCACCGCGCGGCTGATTCAAGCGTTCTGGTTTTTTTGATGTGTAGGCAAGTCGTCCGCGGACGGTTCGATGCATCATGATGAAACTCCTGCTGCGTAAGTTGGTTAGATTCGAGCGCTTAATGCTACAACGTTGATGCGGAGTGCGGGAAAAATGGCAGCGCGATATGCGGCGCGCATGATCCGAAAAATCCTTCACGATCAAACATATTGCCCGAGGCAATCTGCCCATGGCCGAACGCGGATGGCTTCATGCTCCCCCAGAGATGGGCGAATCGCTCCCGGTCATGCGCTGCCAGATACAGCGGATTGTAAATGTAAACGTAGCCGAGATTGGAGGCCCGATCTGCCGGTCTTCACTGGCGAGAAATGTCAGAAAACAAACAGGTTCAGACTCGCTGTATTTCCGCGTTGGCTGCGTAAATGGGCCTACTACCAAACGCGACATCGTCTAGACTCTGCTTATGCGACCCTCTGAATACATCTGTTTGTGTATCCTGTCTGCAGTGTGCAGCCTTGCCGTCAGTCCGGCGATAGTTGCTGCGTTTCCCACTAACACCCAACATGACAAGCCAAGCCGTAACGCTGAGCAGCGAACTGCGATGATCCATGATCTTTTCACTTTTTCTAGCGCCGATGCGGTCGTGGCATGGTCGGCAACCGATGATCGAGTAATGGGTGGGATATCGCGTAGTCGCATGCGCTTTTATGCCGGGGGATATGCCTTGTTTGAAGGGGTGATGTCTTTGGAACAAAACGGCGGCTTTGCCTCGGTGCGCGCCGCAGTAAAGCCGCCGCCGCTGGCTGGCGTCACCCATTACGTGGTTGAAGTGCGTGGCGACGGCAAGCGATACAAACTCAGCATGCGCACAGCGGGGCGCTTTGATGCTGTCAGTTATCAATCAACGTTTGCGACGGTTGCAGACACCTGGACTACCGTTGCCATTGCCGTTAACACCTTTGTTGCCACCTTCCGAGGTAGGCGGGTCATCGACGCGCCGCCGCTCGATGCGGCGAAGGTAAATCAAGTCGGGCTGATGATTGCAGATGGTCAAGACGGGCCGTTTCAGCTGGCAGTTCGCCGAATTTCTGTCGAGGCGCAATAGACATTCCACAGGACGAATTCGGACGTGAGTAGTCCCTTGATGCGGTATCGGCAGGAACAAAACATCAAGTGGCTGAAGAGTGGCCACTCTCGGCGGCAGAATGTTGATTGCGCAAACCGGCAAATTGGTGGAGTGTTTTTGCATAATGATCGCCGCGAGGTATTGTCGCCAGACTCAATCCAGTTACCAACGCTAGGGGAATATCATGTCTTTTGCACGCGGTATGGCATTTATTGTTCTGCTCGGAAATTTTTTTGTTTCGATCCAGCCAAGTGCACACGTGCCACGCGGCCCGGGCCCGGCACAAACGCGGGCGCAGGTCTCGGAATTGTTAACTGATTTTCTTGCGCCGGGCAAGAACGACAAGCTCGAGACACACGAACGATTTTGGGCGGAGGAGTTGGTCTATACGACCTCCGGCGGTATCGTCAAAACAAAGGCCGACATTCGCAAATCGTTTGTCGAGTCGGCCTTACCGGCGGCGAGCAAAACCAACCCGGCCGTCTCACCGCCAGCGGCGACGGCAGTCTATTCTGCTGAGGATGTGCTGGTACGTCCCTATGGTGAAATCGCCGCACTGACGTTTCGACTGGTGGCCAAAGACGCCAACGGCGAGACGACCTACGACCGCAATAGCGCGGCGTTTATCTATCGCGACGGCAGGTGGCAGGCGATAACGTGGCAGGCGACAAAAGTGCCGCCGAC
>JBEILF010000272.1:0-2737 GCA_040379385.1 Burkholderiales bacterium
CAGAAATCGCCAAACTCGCGAAAAAAAGCCAGACACTCACCAAGGATATCTACGCCAAACTCTCGGCTTGGCAGATTTCGCAGGTGGCTCGCCACCCGCAGCGTCCCTATACGCTCGACTACATCCGCATGCTGATGACCGATTTTGAGGAGTTACACGGTGATCGCGCCTATGCCGATGACCCGGCCATTGTTGGTGGCTTAGCGCGCTTTAACGGCCAGACGGTGATGGTTCTCGGCCACCAGAAGGGGCGCGATACCAAAGAGCGGCAGCGCCGTAATTTTGGGATGCCGCGACCTGAAGGATACCGAAAGGCATTGCGCTTGATGAAACTCGCCGAGAAGTTTGGCGTACCACTGCTCACATTTGTTGATACGCCCGGCGCGTACCCAGGCGTTGGCGCGGAAGAACGCGGCCAGTCTGAGGCGATTGGCCACAATCTCTACGTTCTGGCGGGGCTTAAGGTTCCGGTAGTCTGCACCATTATTGGCGAGGGCGGCTCGGGTGGCGCGCTCGCCATTGCCGTAGGCGACATCACTTACATGTTGCAGTATTCGACCTACTCGGTGATTACGCCTGAAGGTTGTGCGGCGATTCTGTGGAAAGATCAAGCCAAAGCGCAAGACGCGGCGGAAGCGCTGAACATTACTGCCCCCAAATTGAAAGCGTTGGGGTTGGTGGATAAGGTGCTGAGCGAGCCGCTCGGTGGAGCGCATCGCGATCATCAGGCGGTTGGTGCGTCGGTGAAAAAGGCGATTGCCGAGTCACTTAAACAACTCAAAGACTTGACGCCAGAAAAACTTGTGCAAGAGCGCCAGAAAAAACTACTTCAGCTCGGCAAGTTCAAAGAAGTCGACCAATAGCAGGCGCTCCTGCGATGACGGCCATTGAGCTTGCAGTCGCCAATTGCTTGAGTCGTTATGAAGTTGCCGGGCGGGTGACAGTCGCGTTATCGGGCGGTGTTGATTCGATGGTTCTGCTCGACGCGGTGCACCGCGTATGGTCCGCTGGCGCGCTCAGTGCAGACGCGGCCATTGAACTGACTGCGACCCATGTTCATCATGGACTCAGCCCCAACGCCGATGACTGGGTTACCTTCTGCCAGCGGCAATGTGATACGCGCAACATTCCCTTGACGGTGGTGCGGATTCAACTCGACGGCAACCAAACGCAAGGGCAGGGAATCGAGGGGGCGGCACGGGCCGCACGATATGCGGCCTTGCAAGCGCAACCCGCTGCGACGATTCTCGCCGGACAACACGCGGACGATCAGGCAGAAACCGTGCTTCACCAGTTGCTGCGAGGTACGGGCTTGGCCGGACTGGCAGCCATGGGGGAGATGCGTAAGTTAGCTGGCGGTCAACGCTTAATGCGCCCTTTGATCGGCCAATCGCGCGGGAGCATCGAGGGCTATGCGGCGCAGCACAAGCTCGAGTGGATCACCGACGAATCCAACAGCGACACCAGCTACACGAGAAATTTCATCCGCCATGAGTTATTGCCGGTTGTTGAAGCGCGATTCCCGCAGGCCAGAGCCGCGTTAACACGGACCGCGCGTCACGCAGCGGAAAGTGCAGCGATGATGGAAGCTCTGGCGAAGATCGATTTACAGTGGGACGGGGTGGTGGCCAGTGCCGTGGCGCTCGATGAGCTGCCGCCGGCGCGCCAGACTAATGCGCTGTACTACTGGCTGAAGTGGCAGGGTATCAATACCGCGTCCCAGTCCCAACTTGAAGATTGGGCGGCGCAATTGTTTAGGCGAGCACCGACCGATAAGCCGCACCAAGCCGGTGGCCACGATTTTGTGATTCGACGCCAGCGTGGCAAGTTGTTGCTTAGTCGCTAGGCAAAAAACTTCCTGCCGCTTTGGGTGCCCCAACTCCCGCGTGCGAAGCAATACAAGGACTCGGCTTCGCCGCCCCCGTGGTATACTCCAAAGTTGCGTGAAGTAGTTTTTTTCTTCACAAAATCATCAACTTAAGTCTATATCTTTACGGAGTTTCAAATGGCGGTCGAACGTACAATTTCCATCATCAAACCTGACGCAGTCGCGAAAAACGTGATCGGTCAAATCTATTCACGCTTTGAAGGTGCGGGATTGAAGATTGTTGCCGCGCGCATGACGCAGCTCTCACAGAAAACGGCGGAAGAGTTCTATGGCATCCATCGGCAGCGTCCGTTCTTCAAGGATTTGGTCGCGTTCATGATCTCGGGCCCTGTAATGATTCAGGTGCTTGAGGGGGACAACGCCATTGCCAAGAATCGTGATCTGATGGGCGCGACCGACCCAAAAAAGGCCGCTCCAGGTACCATTCGTGCGGACTTCGCCGATTCCATCGACGCTAACGCCGTTCACGGCTCCGACGGTCCTGACACCGCCAAGCACGAAATCAGCTTTTTCTTCCCCGGCATGGATGTGTTGTCCCGCT
This sequence comes from Burkholderiales bacterium, assembly GCA_040379385.1. Taxonomy (GTDB): domain Bacteria; phylum Pseudomonadota; class Gammaproteobacteria; order Burkholderiales; family Usitatibacteraceae; genus UKL13-2. The sequence continues at coordinate 2,430 of JBEILF010000272.1, forward strand.
AAGGCGGCGCATACCCGTTGATCTATGGCTGTCCCCCAATCCGCCATCGGCGATAAGCCCAATCTGCTCGGCATGACATTGCCGCAGATGACGGCTTTTTTTGCCGAATTGGAGGAGAAGCCATTTCGGGCGAAACAGGTGTTTCGCTGGATTCATCATGCAGGTGTGGATAACTTCGACGCCATGACAGATCTCGCCAAGTCGCTGCGTGAAAAACTGCCGCAAGTTGCGCTGATTCAAGCGCCGAAGTTGATGACTGAGCAGGCTTCCAAAGACGGTACGCGCAAGTGGTTACTCGACGTGGGTAC
>JBEILF010000273.1:0-2731 GCA_040379385.1 Burkholderiales bacterium
TGTTGGTCTGGTGTCCGGCGCATGTCTGGCCGATGTTGGCAATCAGGTGTTGTGCCTGGATCTGGACGCCAAAAAAATCGATCTGCTCAAATCCGGGGGTATCCCGATTTACGAGCCCGGCTTAAAAGAAATTGTGGCGAATAACATCGCAGCGGGGCGGCTTCGCTTCACCACTGACATTGAGGAGAGCGTCGCCTTTGGCGATATTCAAATGATTGCGGTTGGCACGCCTCCCGGCGAAGATGGTTCAGCAGATTTGCAGTATGTCGTTGCGGCTGCCCGCAACATTGGCCGCTTTATGACGTCACCTAAGATCGTGGTGGACAAGTCGACTGTTCCGGTCGGGACCGCCGACCGCGTGCGTGAAGCGATGGCCGAAGAGTTAGACAGCCGTAAGCAGCAGATCAAGTTCTTGGTGGTATCGAATCCCGAATTCCTGAAAGAAGGCGCGGCGGTTGAAGATTTCATGCGGCCTGATCGTATTGTGATTGGCGCGGACAGTGATGAAGCGGTTGAGGCGATGCGTAAACTCTACGCGCCGTTTCAGCGCAACCATGATCGTCTGATGGTGATGGATGTTCGCTCCGCCGAGCTTACTAAGTACGCAGCCAACGCCATGCTGGCCACTCGTATCTCATTCATGAACGAGTTAGCACTGCTGGCTGAGCTGCTTGGTGCGGACATCGAGGCGGTGCGCAAGGGCATCGGTTCGGACCCGCGCATCGGGTACCACTTCTTGTACCCCGGTATCGGCTATGGTGGCTCGTGTTTTCCAAAGGACGTTCAAGCACTGCAGCGCACGGCCACCCAAGCGGGGTTAGATTTGAAGTTGCTTGATGCGGTAGAGCGGGTGAACTACTCACAAAAACATGTGCTGACGCAAAAGATCGTGAAGCGGTTTGGCGAAAACCTTGCGGGTAGGGCCATTGCCCTGTGGGGATTGGCGTTTAAGCCCAACACCGACGATATGCGCGAGGCACCTTCGCTGGTATTGATTGATGACCTGACCAAGCGCGGCGCAAAAGTAGTCGCCTTTGACCCGGTCGCGGCCACGGAAGCAAAACACCTGCTCGCGGGGAACAGCGGCGTCACCTTTGCCAGTAACGCGCTTGATGCACTCACAGGGGCGGACGCGCTCGCCATCGTGACGGAATGGAAAACATTCCGCGCGCCTGACTTTGCCGCAATGAAAGCCGCGCTTAAGTCGCCAATCGTGTTTGACGGTCGTAATTTGTACGAGCCATCAACCATGGCCGAGCAGGGCTTTCAGTACTATCCAATCGGTCGTAAACAGGCAGGCTCGCCGTGAAGCTGAGTATTCCCGACTGCCGATACGCGCGAGTCCTCGTGGTTGGCGATGTCATGCTCGACCGTTATTGGTTTGGCGAAGTCTCGCGAATTTCGCCCGAAGCGCCGGTGCCGGTTGTTCATGTAAAAAAAACGGAGGAGCGTCCGGGCGGTGCCGCCAACGTTGCCCGCAACATCGCCTCGCTTGGCGGCCAGGCGACACTGTTGTCAGTGGTGGGCGACGACGAGCCCGGGCGCACCTTGGCGACGCTGCTCGAACAAGAACGGGTGACGACACATTTCCACAAAGATGCAGCACTACCGACGACGGTCAAGTTACGCGTGATCGGACGGCAGCAGCAACTCATGCGAATCGATTTTGAAACGCCGCCATCGCGTGAGGTGCTCGAAGATAAGCTGGATGATTTTGAGTCGATGGTCGATACCCACGACATCGTGCTCCTTTCGGATTACGGTAAAGGTGGTCTGACGCACGTGACAAAGATGATCGATGCTGCAAAGCGTCACGGCAAACGTATCTTGATTGATCCGAAGGGCGACGATTACTCCAAGTATCGGGGCGCCACACTGTTGACGCCCAACCGCAGCGAGTTTCGCGAGGTTATGGGTAAGTGGCGCGACGACACCGATCTCGCACAACGAGCAGAGAAGCTGCGTGATGACCTGTCGTTAGAGGCATTGTTGGTCACGCGCTCCGAAGAGGGTATGTCGCTGTTTACTGCATCAGAAGTTCTTCATGAACCCACGCAGGCGCGGGAGGTGTTCGATGTCTCCGGTGCGGGTGATACCGTTATCGCGACCATTGCGCTCATGCTCGCGGCGGGAGCCGACACCTCCACCGCAGTACGTATTGCCAACCGCGCCGCCGGTGTGGTGGTCGGCAAACTGGGCACCGCCACATTGAGCCGATCTGAGTTGGAAGCGGTAACTTAAAATCGGCGATATGCGTCCGGCTTTTTTCACAAGACACACAAATCAAACGAGCACGAACCATGACATACATCGTCACCGGCGCAGCCGGATTCATCGGCAGCAATATCGTGAAGGCGCTAAACGCGCGGGGCATTCGCGACATTGTCGCAGTTGATAACCTAGCGCGCGCGGATAAATTCAAAAATCTTGTTGATTGTGAGATTGCCGAATACGTCGACAAGCAGGATTTCTTGTCGGTCGTCGAGTCGGGTGAGCTGTCCGGCGACATCGATGCCGTGTTTCACGAAGGCGCATGTTCGGACACCATGGAAACCGACGGGCGTTACATGATGGAAAACAATTATCGGTACTCACTTTCATTGTTTGAGTGGGCGCTAGAAGAAAGTGTGCCGTTTCTCTATGCCTCGTCAGCATCGGTGTATGGCGGCGGCACTACCTTTCGGGAAGAACGTCAGTACGAATCACCGCTCAACGTATACGGCTACTCCAA
>JBEILF010000274.1:0-2688 GCA_040379385.1 Burkholderiales bacterium
AACGGCAGGAAAAAACTTGTCACCAGCAGAATCACAATCGGGTAATTGAGATGGATCGCCAGTGCGGCCAAACCGTCCTGATATGCCCACGCTGGCGCACCGAGGAACGACAACGCGCTGATGTAGGTTGCAATCACCGATAAGCCAATTGCCCACCACGGCGTACGGCCGTTGCCAATGTTAAATTCACGCGCGGTGCTGACCTTCCCGCCGACGATGTAGCCGAGCACCAAATTGCCCGCCAAAAAAGCGACAAGAATAGTCCAGTCGAGCGCATCAAATTTCATATTGGCTAACCCCTCGGTGAGCGCACGGTCACCGCTGGTGACCAACTTCCAGCTCGGCCATAGACCACTGGCACGTCTGTCGCGCATTGTGCTCGTTCAGAAGCAAAAGTCCTTTATACGCGGGCATCTTCAGCCGCTTGTGCCTGAAAACGCCCGCCGATACGGGCGATCCAATCTCGGAGAATCGCCGCTGTCTGTGATGGTTGTTCGAGCGGCGCGAGATGTCCGGCCTCACCGATTAACCGGAACTGCGCTTGCGACAGCTGTGCGGCCATCTGTCTATGTTGCGATGGTGGGCACAACAGGTCGAATTCTCCACACGCAACGAGTACTGGTTTCTTAATACACGAGAGCAGCGGCCAATAGTCGATTCGCGACGCTAGCGCTGCAGACTGCTTTACAAATGTTGTGAGGCCGGCATCCGCCGCCATGGCCAACACGGTCGTTTCGACAACTGGCGACACTGCGCGTGGGAAGTAGCTGGGCAATAAGTGGGATCGCACCAAGGTCTGTAGGCCGTTGGGGCCGGCAAGGTGCGCTTGGTCGAGCTGGTGTTCACGGGCGCGACGTCTGGCCTCGGTATCAGCGCCGGGATTGGTGTCAAACAACGCTAATGCAGCGATGCGCTCCGGCGCTAATCGCCACATCTCAAGGGCCACGATGCCGCCCATCGAGACACCAACCGGAATCAACAACCCGCTGGCGGCTGATAACGCGCGCGCGGCCATCTCCGCCACACGATCTAGTGCGCCAAAATCGACAAATTGCGTCCGCCATTGCGGATCAAGTCGCTCGGCGACGGGCTGCCAGACGCGTAAGTCGCACAAGGTGCCAGGAAGCAAGACCAGCGTCGGTGTTGCCACATTCATCGGACGCGTTCAGGCCAACACAGCGGCGGCTACCGCTGCCGTGTGTGGACGCACTACAAAAACTTCAGCGTCGTGACTTGCCTCTAACCATCTTGCTGTATTGGCGGGTGCGCTGAAGGTGTCGCCGGCCGCGAGCGCAACACATGCTTCGTTACCCATACCCAAGGTGTCGGCATTCATTACGTGCCAATCGAGGCGACCACGATGGACTAATAATACTTCGCTCGCGTTAACTGAATATGCGGCGCTACGCGCTCCAGCCTTTAAGGTCAGGCGTCGAACGGTGAATCCATGCTTACTGGTAATGGGTGCCGTGTTGTGGGCATCGGCAACAATCACTGCTGCATCTTCGACGCCCTCGGCGTTCAGCGGCGAGGTGTGGTCGGTAACCAGATCGGTACCGCGGGCGACGTTGGCAAACATTTCTGCCGCCGTGGGAACCCGGATATATGCAATCTCATCGGCGCGAGAAGGGCGCACCGCCACGTCGTTAACAGGAATACTCTCGCCTAGTGTGGTGTCAACCAAGCGCCCGCTTTCTAGCAGCACCAAGCCATGGCCGCGCGCCTTTTCGATCACATGTGGTGCCCAATGCACGCGACCAGGGTCGTCGCCACCGAGAACCGCAAACATAAAGCCGATATCGTCGCCGACGTTCTCAAACCCGCGAAAGACATGAATCGGTATCGAGATGGTGTCGCCCGGCTGCAAAACAACTTCACCCGCGTCGCCGTGTTCACCCCAAAAAAATCGCCATGTGCCCGTGTGGATGATGAACACCTCCGCACTGTCGTGGCTGTGCAGCGAGTTGGTGCAACCCGGCGGTTGTCGTGCCGCGCCGATGTTAAAACCATGTGGCTCACGGATATGTACGTGTTGCTGCGGGTTTTCTGCCACCCCGGGGCCGATGATGGTGAAGTTTTCCTTCTGATCGCTGCCGGGGCTGCGGGCATCAATAAAGGCGTTGGTGCACGGAATCAGCTCAGCGTAACGCACCAGCCGCTCTGCCAGCCGAGTCGATAACAACGGCGTCGCGTTCATGTCAAGGCCCTCCCACCATCAACCGCAAATACGCTACCGGTGGAAAATGTGAAATGCGTGGCACAAGCAATGACGGCCTGTGCCACTTCGGTAGGCGTACAGAGCCGATGTAAGGGGGTGCGTGTGACCTGTTCGCCGCGCCAGCGTTCATCCATGCGTTTCACGAATTCGGTGTCGACCAGGCCCGGTGAAACCGAGACGACACGAATGCGTGGCGCCAGCGCACGCGCGAGCGACTTGGTGAGGTTATCCAGCGCGGCTTTGGACGCGCAGTAGGCAATGTTGCTGCCCATTGCAGATTTCGCTGCGATTGAGGAAATGTTGACGACGAGACCATCCGCATGGCGCTGCAGCAGTGTCTTCATCGCGCGCACCATCGCAATCGGGCCACGGATATTGGTCGCCAAAATATCGTCAATGAGTTGGTCATCTAGCTGGTCTAGCTCGGGGTGCGGCACAAAGCGTGTAGTGCCAGCACAGTTAACAAGCAC
>JBEILF010000275.1:0-2678 GCA_040379385.1 Burkholderiales bacterium
GATTTACAGTCACGCATTTTGCCGGGGTATGATTTTGTGACGGATGTGACTCGTGCCAACGACAACGACGCGCGCGACGACGATCCAAGCGACCCCGGCGACTGGATTAACAGCGCGGATAAAGCCATCACCCAGTTCGCCAATTGCACCGTACGCAATTCGAGCTGGCACGGCACTATGGTCGCAGGCGCAATTGGAGCTATCGCCCAAAACGGCGTGGGCGTGACCGGTATTGACTGGAACGCGCGCATCCTCCCGGTTCGTGTGCTCGGCAAATGCGGCGGCTTCACTTCGGATATCTCGGACGGGATGCTCTGGGCGGGTGGTCAGACGGTGAGCGGCATACCAGAGAATCCGAACCCGGCCAAAATCATCAATTTGAGTTTGGGTAGCAAGGGCACATGCAGAACGACCTATCAGCGCGCCATTGATCAACTCGTCAATGCAGGCAAAATTGTTGTCGTATCTGCGGGTAACGATGATTTAGAGGATGATGGCTCGTTGTCCACTTGCCAAGGCATCATCAACGTCGGCGCGACCAACCGTGCCGGATCTAAGGCGTCTTACTCAAACTTCGGCAGCAAAATCACAATTGCTGCACCGGGTGGAGAGAGCGGAGAATACGTCACCACCGGCAACACTGGCACCACCACACCCGCACAAGCCACTTACGTGGGTACCAACGGAACCAGTTTCGCTGCACCGACCGTTACAGGCGTCATCGCGCTCATGTTGGCGATCCGGCCGGAGCTTGACTTGGCGGCAGTCGTCAACATTTTGCAGGCGACGGCAAGGCCGTTTCCTGACACCACTTGCACAACAGTTCGCTGCGGCGCGGGTATTGTTGATGCGGCCGCCGCACTCCGTCTGACCCGCGATCAGACCATCGGCACCTCGAGTTTCCTAGGTTTTGCCGACGCTGATGTTGGTCGGCCAAATCAGAGCGTTACGGTCAAGGTCACCAATTACAATTCAAATGCTTCCACCCTGACTGCGGGTGTGAGCGGCGGTAGCGATTTTTCGATTTCCGCAAATGCATGCGCAGGCGTAACGCTATTACGCGGTGCAAATTGCACGATTCAGGTTCGATTCAACCCAACCGCAGCGGGCACGCGTACCGGGACACTCACTATTGCCACCAGTGCGGGCAACTTTGTTTTGGCTTTGCAGGGCACCGCGTTCGCAACAAGTGCGTTGGTTCAGCGTAGCGCAGGCAAGGTGGGTGGGCCGCTGTATATTACGCGTAGCAACGACAATACTCTTTGGTACACCAACAGCGGCGGAAATTCGATTGCCAAAATCTCGCCCGAGGGTACGCTCACCGAATACGCGTTGCCAACGGCGGCGGCAGGTCCGTTTGATATCGCCGTCGGCGCTGATGGAAATATCTGGTTTACTGAATTCGATGCCAATCGCATTGGCCGCATCACGCCATCTGGCGTCATTACCGAATTTCAGGTTCCCACTGCTGCAAGTCAGCCGCGTGGTATTGCTGCAGGGCCGGATGGCAACATTTGGTTTACCCAGATTGCCGGGGCCAAGATCGGTCGCATCACCCCGGCTGGCGTTATCACCGAATTTACGATCCCGTGGTCATCCGCAGCCCCGCGCGGCATTGCCGCCGGGCCGGATGGCAATTTATGGTTCACTGATTCTGGGGCGCGCGTCATCGGGCGGCTCACACCCACCGGGACCTTCACCAGCTTTACGATTCCATGGACATCCGTAGATGCACGCGCAATTCAGCCAGGCCCTGACGGCAACATGTGGTTTGTAGAAAGTACCGGCAACCGCTTGGGTCGGGTCACCCTAACTGGCAGCATGACTGCGTTCGCCTTGCCAAGGGCGGGTACCGCTCCGCTTGGCATCACTGCTGGGCCCGGCAACAGCATGTGGTACACCGGCTTGAATGCGAGTCGTATTGGCCGTATCGATCTGGCCAACGGTCAAATCGTTGAGTACCGTATGCCGACGGCGGGAAGTTCGCCGACTGGAATTGTCAACGACGCGAACGGGAATATGTGGGTGACGGCAAACACGTCGAGTAGTGTGATTGCGTTTGCGCTCAATGGAGGTGTCGCGGGGTTACTACCACCCAACAACAAGCGAAACGTGGTTGACCTTGACGGTGCCGGTAAAAGCCCGCTATTACTCCGTGATACGTCCGGTCAACTGCAGGTTGGGCGACTGATCAATAACACATTTGTATTCACGCCGACAGCCGGTCCAGCGGCGGATTCGAGGCTGCTGGGCGTTGGTGACTTTAACGGCGACGGGAAATCCGATATGGCGTTTCAGAACATGATCCAGGACCCCGTCTTCGGCGACGTGCGTAGTTGGACTAGCTTTGATCAAAGCAAAAGCGTGTTGTGGCGCCAGGTGAAAAAAGTTTGGGACGTGCAGGCGATAGGCGACCTCGATGGCGACGGCTTCAGTGACCTAGTCTGGCGCTATGTGGTCAGCGAATCGCCCGACACTGGGGTCTCGTATATCTGGTTTAGCAACGGACAAGGTGTCTCTCAGGTCCGGAAGCGCGGCGGAGCGCCCCTCAATTGGACGTTACTCGGCGCATTCGATCTAAATGACGACGGTCGTGCTGACATGATCTACGTGAGTCCGGATAACGCCATCCGCGCGTTGATGGCCACACCCGGCAGGACCTGCGCGAACCTATCAGC
>JBEILF010000276.1:0-2623 GCA_040379385.1 Burkholderiales bacterium
AGATTCTGATGTCATCCACGCCAACGCTGCGTGACCGGCAGCTCGATGAATGCTGGAAAAAAAGTATGGAAGCTATTGGCATTCGTATCTCGTTTCCGAAGGCGCAATGGCCTGATCTATTGAAAGAGTCGCTCGCCGGAAAACTCATGAGCTGGCGGCTTGCGTGGGGCGCGGTATACCCGGACGCCGATGCCTTCTACTTGATGCTGTTCGGGCCGAACGCTGGTCAGGCCAATCATGCGCGGTTTAAAAACGATGAGTTTGACCGGCTGTATTTGAAGGCGCGCATGACGCCGCCCGGCGAAGAACGTTTGGCGATGTATCGGCAGATGAATCGTATTTTCCTGTCACTGGCACCGTGGCGGCTAGGGGTTGCGCGGATGGACACCGATCTTACGCATGCGTGGATGATTGGTTATCAGCGGCATCCGACATTGCGAGGCGTTTGGAAAATGGTCGATATGGATTTGGACGTTCAGCGCAAGGTGCGGAAAGAGTAAAGGTCTAGTGTTGGCGGGCGTTTTCAGGCATTTATGGCTGAAACAGCAAGCCAGGCGGATAGTTTCAGATTGGTAGTATTGGCGATGTTGGTCATCAGACGTACAACGAGGAGTGAGTTTTGTCATCGATTGGCACTCAAACTGTCGAGCATCACATGTCAAGAGTGGTGACGGGGATGTCGCCTGTGACGCGTGTGCCGTTGGCGTTGTGCTTGACATTGCGGTGGGCTGCATTCTTCGGGGCGATTGTGCTCATCGCGTGTGTATCGACGTTTGCCTCGCCGGTCTTCGCCGCAGACGCGGGGAAAAAGACGATCAAGATTGCCTTCCGCGCGATTGAAACCGGCTTCGACCCGCAAAAGATCGAAGATCGGTATTCGGTCGCCGTGTGTGAGAACTTGTTTGAGTCGTTGCTGACCTACGATTGGTTGGCGCGCCCGGTAAAACTGATGCCACAAGTGGTCGAGAAAGTGCCAGAGGGCGAGGAGGGCGGCACACGTTTCACCTTCCGCATTAAGCCAGGCATCTTGTTTGCGGACGATGCAGCGTTTGGCGGCAAGAAACGTGAACTCGTGGCGCGCGATATGGAGTACGCCATCAAGCGGTTCCGTGACCCCGCTGTCCGCAGTCCATACTCGTGGCTCTTCGAGGACAAGATCCTTGGCCTCGATGAGTACGTCGAGAGCATCAAAATAAGCGGTGCCAAGTTTGATTACGACAAGAAAATCGAAGGCATCACCCTTATCGACAAGTACACCATCTCATTCAAGTTACGCTCCCCGGATTACAACTTCATCTACTTTTTTGCGATACCAAACGTTGTACCAGTCGCGCGCGAGGTGATAGAGAAATACCGCGATGACACCATGGCGCATCCGGTCGGTACCGGGCCGTATGTCCTCAAAGAATGGGTGCGTGCCTCCAAGATTGTGCTTGAGCGCAATCCCAACTATCGTGGACACACGCTTAACACCGAGTTTGCCGATACCAATGACCCTTGGGATCGCGACGCCATCAAGTCCCTCGCGGGCAAAACGCTACCGCTTATTGATCGCATCGAAATTTCGCCCATCGAACAAGAGCAGCCGCGTTTCTTGTCGTTCATGGACAACCAACACGACTACCTTGAAGAAACGCCGCTCTCGTTCGTGTCACAGCTATTCTCGAACGGCCAACTTTCGCCCGCGATGGTAAAGCGCAACGTTCGGGTCTTTCAAGAGACACAGCCGGAGATTGTTTGGGACGGGTTCAACCTAGACGATCCGATTGTTGGCGGCTATAAGCCGGAGAATGTCGCGCTACGACGTGCCATGATTCACGCACATGATGTTCAAGCCGAAATTAGCATCGTCCGCAGCGGGCAAGCGGTGCAAATGCACGGGCCGATTAGTCCTGGGGTTGTCGGATACGACCCGACTTTCCGCACTGCCGAACAACAGTACAACTTGCCTGCCGCCAAAGCGCTGCTGGATTTGTATGGCTACTTGGATAAAAACGGTGACGGTTGGCGCGATATGCCGGATGGCCGCCCGTTAACCATCGAATACAAATACCGCGCCAATGAAAGTGATGCGCGCCAGAGTGCGGCGCTGTGGGTGAAGAACATGGCGGCGATTGGCATTAAGATGACAGCGAAAGAGGTACTGTTTGCGGACTTGCTCAAGGATCGCAAAGTCGGCAAGTTTCAGATGTCCGGTTTTGCGTGGATCGCCGACTATCCCGACGCGCAGAATTTTCTGCAGTTGCTTTACGGGCCCAACACGGATATCTCCAACGACTCACGCTTCAAGCTCGCCGCCTACGATCAGCTGTATTCTGCCGCGCTGAAATTGCCTGACGGGGAAGAGCGCAACCGGTTGTATCGCGAGATGAGTCGCCTCATTGTGGCCTACGCGCCGTGGCGGTTTACCTTACACCGTTCGTTTAGCCACTTCATCAACCCCTGGGTGAAGGGTTACAAAAAACACCCGATTTATTACACCGCATTCAAATATCTTGATGTTGACCTCGCCATGCAGCGCAAGGTGATGCAACAATAGTTTTTTTCATCCAACGTAATACTGTTTTTGAGGGAGGCCCATGGGTGCCTACATACTAAGAAGAATTGGACAAATGGTGCCGAC
>JBEILF010000277.1:0-2586 GCA_040379385.1 Burkholderiales bacterium
ACGTTGCAAAATTTCCGGCTTGATGAGTAGTTCTTCCTTACGCGTCCCCGAGCGGTTGACGTTGAGCGCAGGATAGACACGTTTTTCAGCCGCACGGCGGTCAAGGTGGACCTCCATGTTGCCGGTGCCTTTGAATTCTTCGTAAATGACATCGTCCATACGGGAGCCCGTGTCGATCAGCGCAGTGGCGATGATGGTCAGCGAACCGCCTTCTTCAATGTTGCGCGCCGCGCCAAAGAAGCGTTTTGGCCGTTGCAGTGCGTTGGCGTCCACGCCGCCAGTCAATACTTTGCCGGATGCCGGCACGACCGTGTTGTAGGCACGTGCCAGGCGCGTGATCGAGTCGAGCAAGATGACAACGTCTTTCTTGTGCTCAACCAAACGTTTCGCTTTTTCAATCACCATCTCTGCGACTTGAACGTGGCGGGTGGCGGGTTCATCAAAGGTTGACGAAACCACTTCGCCTTTGACGGTGCGCTGCATCTCGGTGACTTCCTCCGGACGTTCGTCGATCAGCAGCACGATTAAGATAACTTCAGGATGGTTGCTGGTGATCGCCTGCGCGATGTGTTGCAACATGACCGTCTTGCCGGACTTGGGCGAGGCAACCAGCAGACCGCGCTGGCCTTTGCCGATCGGCGCGATGATGTCGATCACACGGCCTGTAATGTTTTCATCGGACTTGATATCGCGTTCCAACGTGAACGGTTTGTTCGGGAAAAGTGCGGTCAGGTTCTCAAACAGGATCTTGTTTTTGCCCGCTTCCGGCGGCTCGCCGTTGACCTTGTCCACTTTGACCAATGCGAAATAACGTTCACCTTCTTTCGGCGTGCGGATTTCGCCTTCAATCGTGTCGCCGGTGTGAAGGTTGAAGCGGCGGATTTGTGAGGGGCTGACGTAAATGTCGTCCGGTCCGGCCAAGTAGGATATGTCTGGGGAACGCAGAAAACCGAAGCCGTCTTGCAACACTTCAAGGGTGCCATCGCCAAAAATCGCCTCGCCTTTTTTTGCCTGATGCTTTAGTAGCGCGAAGATGAGTTCCTGCTTGCGCAGTCGGTTGGCACCTTCGAGTTCGGCGGCGGCGGCCATCTCCACGAGTTCGGAGACGTGTTTGAGTTTCATTTCGGATAGTTGCATGGCGGATTTACCGTGTGGCGTTGGGGCTAAAAAGAGTGAAGTCGCGGGGATCAGCCCGTGTGACAACAATGAACTCGCCAACCGGGCTTCGACCAGTGTCGAACATATGGCTACGGATGGCGAGAAATCGGCCAATCCTTCTTGACGGCACGCGCTAGCGTAATCCAGTCAGCGTACAACTCTTGTGGGGGTTTGCTTCAGAAGGACTACCAAAGAATCTGCGGACGGACGTCAGCAGGTGGACACGCAGATTTGCCGCTTAGTATAACGAAAAAGCGCTTCTGGGCAAGCGTTTTCGCTTGCCCAGTGGGTAAATCTAGATATTTGCGTCAATAAACGCCGAAAGCTGCGTTTTCGACAGGGCGCCGACCTTGGTCGCCTCAACGTTGCCGTTCTTGAACAACATTAGGGTTGGAATACCACGAATGCCGTACTTCGGCGGCGTTCCTTGGTTTTCATCAATATTCAACTTTGCAACCTTCAATTTTCCGGCGTAATCGCGGGCGAGGTCGTCTAGGATCGGCGCAATCATTTTGCAAGGCCCACACCATTCTGCCCAGTAGTCCACCAGCACCGGGGTGGTGCTCTGTAGAACTTCAGCGTCAAAAGTTGAGTCACTTACGTGAACAATGGCAGTACTCATGAAATCCTCACAATCTGTTGTGCCGGCCAACGCGATCGCTAGCCAAACGGGGAAGGGGCGATTATGCCATGTGAGTAGATTTCCCACCCGTCCAAGTAGCGCGCCTGATTTTCGAGAAATGGGGGTGCTCTGTTAACATTACAAGTGTTGCAAATGCCTCGGAATTGTCGGTTTTTTGCAGTTAATCTGTGAACTTTCCATCTGTCACCACTCACCGAAAACGCGCTATGGCTTACGTCGTTACCGAATCCTGTATCAAATGCAAATACACCGACTGCGTGGACGTTTGTCCGGTCGATTGTTTTCGCGAAGGCCCGAATATGCTCGTCATTGATCCAGACGAGTGTATCGATTGCACGCTGTGTGTGGCAGAGTGCCCTGTGGAGGCGATTTTTGCAGAAGACGACGTACCGACTGCGCAAAAGCCGTTCATTGCGCTGAATGCAGAATTGGCAAGAGGTTGGAAGCCGATTGTGCAACGCAAACCAGGCCCGCCTGACGCCGATGAATGGGCAAAGGTGAAAGAAAAAGCCCATTTGATTGAGAAGTAACACGACCCACCTCCCGCCCGCGGTACTTGAAAGCCTCGCCGCCGAGGGGGGGGCAGTTGTAACGCCTAACCGGCGTCTCGCGGTTGCGCTAAAACGCGCCTATGACACCGCCCAACAACAAGCCGGTCGGCGCGCGTGGGCGGCACCCGATATTCTGCCGCTGGCGACGTTTTTTGCTCGCACTCACCACATCATTGGTTTGTGCGCAGAACCCGCGGCCGCCCGTTTGGCAAACACGCCAAGACTCATCGAGGC
>JBEILF010000278.1:0-2547 GCA_040379385.1 Burkholderiales bacterium
CTTTCAATACTGATCGCCGGTGATTCATCTGCGGCCGGTGTGGGGGCGACGACGCAGGCCGAGGCCTTGGCCCCGCAACTGGCCGCCGCACTGGCGCAACGAATCGGGCGCGATGTATGCTGGCATCTGTTTGCGCAGACAGGCCTAACTTCTGCGGGCGTGTTGGCGTTGTTGCGCGAAAAATCCCTTCCTGCTGCCGACGCAGCGGTCGTCATCGTCGGTGTTAATGACATCACCAATAACGTCGCCACCGGTCATGCACTACGGGCGCGCAATCGAATTGTACGTTTGTTACAAGAACGCACTGGCGTGGGGCACGTGTTGTTTCCGGGCTTGCCAGCGGTAGAACGTTTTCCGCTGCTGCCCCAACCGCTCGCGTGGTATGGCGGTGCGGAGGCGCGACGCAGCAATAGCATGCAAGCCCGTTGGGCAGCCCATCCGTGCCGCGCCTCGCTGGTCTCGCACCTGCCGATGGACGGGTTCACACATCCCCAACTGATGGCGGAAGATGGTTTCCATCCCTCGCCGGTGTTGTATTCAATGGTGGCAGCGCATTTTGCCGAACACCTCGCCCTACGGGTTGAATCGTTGTCCGCATAGGCTTAGCCCCCCCGCTGAACTCTATTGATCGGTAGGTTCAATAACGGTGTAGCCCTTGGCGCGGAGCTTGGCAAGGTAGCCGGTTTTGCTCACCACCTCATTTAACGACAACACCGCGACCGTAACGGCGTTTGTCGCGAGCGATTTTTCTGCTTGTTCAATCCAAGCAGTTTCGATTTTCGCAGCGACGTTGGTCATGCCAAGCTTTTGTACGAAGGACGCGTTTTGTATCGCGTTGGTACACGCTTCGCGCTGATCCTGCCACGGCAGGCCGCGCAATACGTCGATGTCCCCGCGCGCCCACGCATTGGCACGTTTGCGCATCACCCCCAGCTCTGCTTCGATGCGGTCGATGGTCTTGGTGAAGCAGTCGATATCTTCGAGCCGGGATTTGTTTAGTTCACGGATTGCACCGCGGGCGTCGCCAAGCGGGGCTTCAAGTGCAACCGAAGTGACCTTGACCTTGTTGCGCTTCGCCTCGTCTTCCACCGTCTTCCACACCGGGCTGGAAGTTACCATGCCGTTCTTCTTGATCGCCTGACGGTAGAGTTCTAGCGCGGCAAAAATTGGTCGCCAGCGCTCGATGTCTTGCGATTCGTCGTCCGTGTTGTTCTCGAAAATGTATTTGTCGCGCAGCACCAACCAGCGTGCGTAGGTCTCTGCGGGGACCAAGTCTTTTAGTCTCGCGCCATCGGGATTTTTCCGCCCCTCCATGGCCATCGGCAGCATTGGCAATAGCGAAAGGGTTTGCAGAAAACCCATGTTTTTGGTGCTTACCGAGATCGACGGCGTGCTGAGTACTTCTTGGGCACCGGCGACCGTCTCCTTAATGCCTTTGGCGCGCCACTTCATGTTTTGCGGGACGGGGGTATGGGTGGCAATGACCCACAGCGTATTGTCCCCTTTGGATACTTTCCACATTCCCGGGCCGGGCTGCTCGCCCACAACCAACAGCTCCTCGACTGGCGGCGTGACGATTGCACTCGGCGAATTCGATTGCGCCTGAATGATGGGCGAATAGAACAAGTTGGCAATGATGGTGAAAGTGGCAAGGTTTCGTATTGAGAAGACTATGAGGAGCTTGGACATACGTTGTATCCGCAGTGGTAAAGGCTGCCGCAAAATTGGTTGGAGACGAATAAGTACGCTTAAGTTTGCCGCGCGCACTGTCAGCAGTCTAGGCTTTGTGCGACAGAATGCAGATAGAGCGGACGGGCGTGTTCTGTGGAGGGCTAACCCCAGTCGACAGTCTTAGGGGGGCAGCAGAAGGACAGTCGCAGCGGCCATTTTTTCTTGTTCATGTGCCGCGCCCGGCACTTTATGTAAAGTCCAGTTAAACGTGCAGTTTCTTGCTGCGGCGTCGCGCTGCGCAGTTTCAAAAAATGTGTTGCCGCGCTGAAAACGATTGGCCCCCTGGCGCATCGCGTCCCTGGTACGCCTTAGCTGGTAGTGATTAGGGTCGATATCAGCCTCACCAAGCATGACGGTCATTTTCCGGCTGTAACCAAGGCAGGACGTCATCGCGTTGGCCGGGACGTTTTGCAAGCCATAGGGGTAGTTAACGTTGGTATCGGGCATCAAGTACCAACCGGCATTCGCCGCGTAGGCGTGGGTCATCCGTACCTGCGGCATCATCATCACCATACGGTGGGTGAATTGGCCGCCCGCGGAGTGGCCATAAAGAATGTACCCACTCGTCGTTGCGCCCGTTGTCTTGCGTACATGGTCAAACAATTCTTCGATGACGTTAAACGTCCACGATGCGACGGGGTTCGGCACAAGAGATCGCTGAAATCCTGTGTGTGTGACGCAAACGCCTACTGGCGGGCGTTTTCAGCCATTTTCGTGTCGAGATGCCCGTCGTTAATGTTGCCGAGTTGCGTCCACAATCCAAATTGCTCCGCCGACATCGACGCGACCTTCGCGCACAAAGGGCGCATAGGCCGA
>JBEILF010000279.1:0-2519 GCA_040379385.1 Burkholderiales bacterium
GGGCGGTGGCCGCAGGCGTCACGCTATTGGATGCGGCGGAGGCGGCACTCGTTCCCACACTGTTGGTCGCCGTGACGGTAAAGGTATACGCGGTGTCGTTGGTCAATCCGGTCACGACAATCGGTGAACTGGTGCCGGTCGCGGTAATGCCACCCGGACTCGACGTGACGGTGTAGCCGGTAATCGCACTCCCCCCATTGCTGGCAGGGGCGGTAAAGGCCACACTGGCTTGGGTGTTGCCGCCGGTGGCCGTGCCAAAGGTCGAGGCATGGTCCTGTCACCAACAAACCGGGCCGCAGCGCAAATTGGGATATGGTTCACCCACAACCTGCCCTGCTGAATCAGCAACTGTAGACGGCATCAGGGCCGCTACTTTCTATTCAGCTTTAGCCTGCGCGGGCCACCGGACAAGTCGGGGGGCGCTGTGGCAGCTTGCCAACCCGCGTGATACGCAACAGGAACTTGCTGGTCGCGCACATCAGCCCTTGCTCGTGAGCCGCATCCGGCCTGCCTTCAATGGCGACTTTGTTGCATCGCTCAGCCGCTTTTGCTCAGCCGCTTTTTCTCAGACACTTTTGCTCAGACACTTTTGCACCAAGACAGTATTCTCCAGCACCGCTTTGGAGATACAGCGTTTCAAATGATCAGCGGTTGTTATGTGCTACGAAATTGTGAACGGTCAAGGCTAAAGGACTTAGTCCGCGCGCTTTTGCCTATTGATACCGTTGGATAAACAATTTCTGATTTTAATGTAGTTGCAAGTCGGGCAAACATCCCCGACGGGGCAGAGGTTCCCGTCAGGATGTTCTCATTTCATTCATCTGCCAACCCACACCACGCCACCAAGCATGGCGACTACTGGTTGGCAAACTTCTACATCTAGCGTGACTTAGTCAGCTTGCTTACGCAGGAAGGCCGGTATGTCATAAGTATCCATGCCGGACGATGCCAGCGCAGACACGGTGACGTCACGACGACGACGCGTTACCGCTGGTGTGTCGAGTTCCGCGTAGTTGATCGCACCAGCCGGTGTGGATTGAGGCGTTCCAACGGCGTCATCCGTCCCCGTCCGCTGCATGGTGGGTGCCGAATAGACCATCTGGGGTTGTGGCTTGGCGATACGACCACCTAAACCGGTCGCCACAATCGTCACGCGCAGCGCGTCACCCAGGGCCTCATCAAACACCTGACCGAAGATTACCGTGGCATCTTCAGCAGTAAAGCTGCGGATGGTGTTCATCACTTCATGCACGTCCTTCAATTTCAAGGATTTGGATGCCGTGATGTTGACCAACACACCGCGTGCGCCGGTGAGGTTCACGTCTTCGAGCAGCGGTGATGCGGCAGCGCGTTCAGCCGCCACTTGTGCGCGATCCGCACCGGTTGCCGTCGCCGAGCCCATCATCGCAACACCGTTCTCACTCATCACCGTGCGTACGTCGGCAAAATCAACGTTGACCAAGCCGGGGCAGTTGATGATTTCTGCGATACCGGCCACCGCGCCATGCAACACATCGTTCGCCGCACGGAAGCCGTCTTCAAAGGTCGCGTCTTCACCCAACACCTCCATCAGCCGATCATTTGGGATGATGATGAGGGAATCGACGTTCTGCTTGAGCGCTTCAATACCAAGCTGCGCGGCCTTCATGCGTTTACCTTCAAACGCAAACGGCTTGGTCACGACTGCGACAGTCAGCACACCCAATTCACGCGCCACCTCCGCTACGATCGGCGCTGCACCGGTGCCTGTGCCGCCGCCCATACCGGCGGTGATGAAGAGCATGTCGGCCCCCTGGATCAGCTCGGCGATGCGTTCCCGGTCTTCAATGGCTGCTGCGCGACCGATTTCAGGGTTTGCACCCGCCCCCAGACCACGCGTGACCGCGCCGCCCAACTGCAAAACCGTACGTGACTGGTTGCGCTTCAACGCTTGCGCGTCGGTGTTGGCACAAATGAATTCAACGCCCGCAACACCGTTTGAGATCATGTGATCAACTGCGTTACCGCCGCAGCCTCCCACACCGATCACTTTGATGACCGCTTCTGGCTCAGTGTTATCCAATATTTCTATCATGGTGGTGCTCTCCTCTGCTTGGTGGAACAACTCAAAAAATACAACGCTAAAAATTGCCTTTGAACCAACTTGCCATACGTTCAAGAACTGATTTGAAATTGCTGCTGTGTAATCGCACGTGATCATCACGTTTGCGCTGCTCAACGCCAGTCAGTAACAAACCGACGGCGGTAGAGAATCTGGGGTTGCGCACTACTTCGGCAAGCCCGCCTGAATAAATCGGTACACCCAGTCGTACGGGCATGTGAAACACCTCTTCGCCGAGCTCGACCATGCCTGCCATGCTGGCGCTGCCGCCGGTCAACACGATGCCGCTGGACAGCAACTCTTCAAAGCCGCTGCTGCGCAGCTCACGTTGAATCAGCGCGTAGAGCTCCTCGACCCGCGGCTCGATGACTTCGGCGAGCGTCTGGCGAGACATCTGGCGCGGACTGCGATCCCCCAC
>JBEILF010000280.1:0-2519 GCA_040379385.1 Burkholderiales bacterium
CAGTTGGTGCGGTTTAGCATCGGGCTGGAGGACGTTAATGATCTCATTGCCGACCTCAATGCGGGCTTCGTGCGCCTGCAAAACGGAAAGTAAACACATGACCCGACAAGCTGCCATCACGACTGCCGAAACCTATTTCGACAGTAAACACTTTCATCAGGACTTGGCGCGACGCGTGGCAATTCCGACTGAAAGCCAGAATCCGGAACGTTGTGACGCACTACAGACTTATCTTCAGGACGAACTCACGCCCGCACTCGAAGCCATGGGCTTTACCTGCACGGTGTACCCCAACCCAACAACTGGCGGGCCATTTTTGATCGCGTCTCGTATCGAAGATCCCGCGCTAGCAACGGTTCTGTCATACGGCCACGGCGACGTGATTCGGGGTTTAGATGCGCAATGGAACGCGGGATTATCGCCGTGGCGGCTGATTGAGGACGGCGAAAAACTCTATGGTCGCGGCACGGCGGACAATAAAGGTCAGCACAGCATCAACCTAGGTGCGATTCAAAGCGTTCTCAGCGCGAGAGGCAAACTGGGATTCAATCTCAAGCTTCTAATCGAGACTGGTGAAGAGATGGGCTCCCCGGGGCTAAACGATTTTTGCCGTGTACATAAAGATGCGCTGACGGCTGACGTCTTTATTGCAAGTGACGGACCGCGACTGTCGCCAGAACGGCCGACGATTTTTTTAGGCTCGCGCGGATCGTTCAATTTTGATTTGACGGTGGAACTTCGCACGGGCGCACACCATTCCGGTAATTGGGGCGGCCTGATTGCCGACCCCGGCATCATTCTCAACCACGCGATCGCATCGATCACCGACACGAGGGGCACCATTCGCGTGCCAGAGTGGCGACCCGCCGACATACCCCAAAGTGTGCGCACCGCGCTTTCGGACTGCGATCCCTCCGGGGGAGACGAGGCACCAACAATCGATCTCGATTGGGGCGAGCCCGGACTATCACCCGCCGAACGCGTGTTTGGCTGGTCGAGTTTTGCCGTACTCGCCATGAAGGTGGGCAATCCCGACTTTCCCGTTAATGCAATCGCCGGTAAGGCGTGGGCACGCTGCCAGCTCCGTTTTGTGGTCGGAACTGATCCGAACGATATTGTGCCGGCCCTCCGGCGGCATCTAGCTCGCGAGGGCTTCACCGACGTGTCAGTGACTGCAACGCGCGAAGAAGTCATGAATGCGACGCGCCTCGATCCCGATTCACTATGGGTGAAATTTGCAGTGGCGTCGATTACCAAAACCACCGGTAAGAAACCGGCGATCCTGCCCAACCTTGGCGGCTCGCTTCCCAACGAAGTGTTCGCCGAAACTCTCGGTTTGCCGACCGTATGGATTCCACACTCTTACTCTGCATGCAGCCAACACGCACCCAACGAACATATGCTGGCACCGATTGCACGCGAGGGTTTGCAAATCATGGCTGGACTATTCTGGGATCTAGGCGAGGCTTCGCTTCGTCCAACCATTTATTAACCTCACTACATCGGGACATCGATATGCGCCTACACTTTATGCAACGTGTTTTCCTCTTGTTCGTCACCACCTTCGGCACCCTGGCATTCGGCCAATCGTCAGCCGCGCCTGAGACTGAATTCAATATTCGCGAGAGTTACACCAAGTACGAATACCGCATCCCCATGCGCGACGGCAAGAAGCTCTTTACGTCAGTGTACGTACCGAAGGACCAGTCCAAAACATATCCTTTCCTGATTCAACGCACGCCCTACAGCGCGGCACCGTATGGCGTTGACGAATATCCACGTCGTCTGGGGCCAGCGGCCGAATTATTGAAGCTGGGCTATATCTTTGTGACACAGGACGTTCGTGGTCGCTATATGTCCGAAGGGACGTTTATCGAGATGACACCCCACAAAGTCGTCAAGGGGCCAACGGATTTCGACGAAAGTACGGATATGTACGACACGGCGGAATGGCTACTCAAGAATGTGCCGAACAACAATGGTCGCATCGGTCTGTGGGGAAATTCCTATCCGGGCTTTTTTGTGTCGTCGAGCATTATTGATAGCCACCCGGCGATCAAGGCCGCCTCGCCGCAGGCACCCGTCACCGACTACTACATGGGTGATGATAGTTATCACAACGGTGCCTTCATGTTGGCGTCAAACTTCGGTTTCTATACCAGTTTCAAACAGCAGGACACACCCACCCTGCCACCCAAGTCGCGTGTACCTTTCGACTTCGGCACTCAAGACGGGTATGAGTTTTACTTGAAGGCTGGCACACTTGCTGACATCATCAAACTTACCTCCGCCGACAAGAATTCACTGTTCGCAAGTCAGGCAGTAAACGATACGTACAGCGACTACTGGCAATCGCGCGACATTTCGCGGCATCTGAAAAACATTAAAACAGCGGTGCTGACCGTTGGTGGCTGGTATGACTTGGAAGATCCGGTCGGCCCGCTCAAGACCTATCGCGAGATCGGCAAGAACAACAAAGGCATCTTCAATAGTCTGGTGATGGGTCCATGGTCACACGG
>JBEILF010000281.1:0-2469 GCA_040379385.1 Burkholderiales bacterium
CACAACAATCTTCGGGTTGAAGTAGTGAATGTGGCCACAGGCGTCACACACATCACGAACATGGTCATCACCATCTGGTATGCGCTGGGTGATGCGATCGCTGCCACATTGGCTGCAAAAGCGTGGCGCGATGTGTGACATCAAGACCTATCCAAGGAGAACGCAACCGGCAAAAAACGCTCGAACAACGAGTCAACACAGAGTGATTGCAGAACGTTTCTCATAGAGGGGCATGGTAGCATAAGGCACTTTTTACATTCACATTGAAGCGGGAATTTACGAGTGAAAGTACGTACGTTTTGGGCAGCAGTATCGTTTGTCGGGGTGCTGCTTGTTGCGCCGGCCTTCGCACAAGTGGCAATTGTTTTGAATTCCGGGGATGGC
The DNA here is from genome assembly GCA_040379385.1 of Burkholderiales bacterium. GTDB lineage: Bacteria > Pseudomonadota > Gammaproteobacteria > Burkholderiales > Usitatibacteraceae > UKL13-2. The sequence goes on from JBEILF010000281.1 coordinate 385, forward strand.
ACCGTCAGCATCATCGACAAAGTCGAAAAGAAGGAAGTCAAACGCATCCCGGTCGGCAAAGAGCCGCACCACTTGATGGCCACGCCAGATGACCAGTTTCTAATCGTTGCCAATGCGGTCTCAAATGACCTTGTCCTACTCGACCCCAAGACCGGCGAGATCAGGCGGCGTATCGACAAAATCTCAGACCCGTACCAGATCGGCTTCTCGCCGGATAAGAAGTGGTTTGTCTCTGTATCCCTGCGACTAAACCGCACGGATATCTACGACGGTGATTTCAAGTTAGTCAAACGTCTCGCCACGCCAAAGGCACCTTCACACGTTGCTTTCACGTCGGATAGCAAGCTGGCCTTCATCACGCTACAGGATTCGAACGAATTGGCCGCGATTGATCTCGCCACCCAGACCGTAAAGTGGACGATGCCGGTCGGTTTGATGCCGGCGGGGGTGTGGGTGACCCCGGATGACAAGTTCGCTCTCGTCGGCATGACCGGCGCAGACTACGTCGAAGTTATCGATTGGCGAACACAGAAGACAGTGAAAAAAATCAAGACGGGCAGGGGCGCACACAACTTCATCGCGATGGGAGATGGGCGGCGTATTCTGGTGAGTAACCGTGTTGAGAACACCGTGAACATCATTGATCAGCAGACGCTCGAAGTAGCCGATACCATTAAGGTACCCGGTGGCCCGGACTGTATGGAGCTCACCGCCGACGGCAAAGAACTCTGGGTGACCTCGCGTTGGGCGAAGAAGGTGACAATCATCGACATGGCCAGCAAACAAATTGCGAAGCAAATTCCAGTCGGCAATTCGCCGCATGGCATTTACTTCATGGGCCATGCTGCGCGGAAGTAATCGTGTTTACTAGCAGGCTCCTTGCGGCGATTGCTTCGCCCTCCCGCTCAAAGCCGCTCTGCGTCGTCCGGGTCGGGCTTGCCCACATGGCATTTACTTCATGGGCCATGCTGCGCGGAAGTCATCGTGTTTACTAGCAGGCTCCTTGCGGCGATTGCGCTGGCGTTCGCAGCCTCATGTGCAGGGGCATCAGTTGCAACGCTGCCTCAACCCGCTTGCAAAGCGACTGTCTATTTGACGATCGATACGGGTCACATGGGGCCAGCTGAGGCGATGGCGGCGATTTTGAAGAAACATAACGTAAAGGCAACCTTCTTTCTCGCTAACGAAAAAACGCAGCGAGGGGATACGTCACTTGATCCATCGTGGACGAGGTTTTGGAAAGCTCGCGCGGACGAAGGCCACGCGTTTGGTTCACACACGTGGCGGCATTGGTATTTCCGTGGCGATGTTGGCGCAGATATGGTCCGCTACATTGCGTGGGGCAGCAACACAGGTGAAGAATTGAATGCCGATCAGGTTTGTCGAGAGCTCCGCAAAAGTGACGACGCATTCAAATCAATGACGGGCCGTGCGATGGACCCGATCTGGCGCGCACCTGGCGGCAAACTCACGCCCAATACAATCAAATTCGCGGAAGCTTGTGGTTACAAACACGTCGCATGGTCGCCTGCGGGTTTTTCCGGTGATGAACTGCCGAGCGAAACATATCCAAGTGACACACTCATCAAGAATCAACTAAAGAATATTCGGGATGGCGATATTCTGCTATGGCACCTGGGTATCTGGTCACGCAAAGACGCGCTGTATCCTAAGATGGATGATCTAATTGCCGGTCTGAAAGCGAAGGGTTTCTGTTTTGCGCGAATTACCGATGGGTCTGATTTCCGAAAGGCGAGGCCTTAGTGTTTGATTGGATTCAAGAGATGTTCGCTGAGCTGCACCAGCACGTATTTGAGTCAGGCGTACTGCCGGTCTTGTACGCGCTCGAACTCGGCGGTGAGGCAGAGCGTGCGTTTAATGCCACCCAGTTCTTCCTTATCGGCGCAATTGAAATCACCTTGCTCGCGATTGTGCTTGGCGCGCTGGAGAAGTGGCGGCCAGTAGAAGAGCAGCCACACACCGACTGGAAGAAAACCGACGCGTTATACACGATGTTGCATCGCTTGGGTTTTGTGCCGCTGCTGTTGTTTTTTTTGTTGATGCCGTTGGTCGATGCCCTCGACG
>JBEILF010000282.1:0-2448 GCA_040379385.1 Burkholderiales bacterium
CTCTGTGGGCGAAATCTAAGCGCGACGGAACGCCAGAAACTTGATCACTACGCCAAGTGTATCGGTTTGGCCTTCCAAGTGGTGGACGATATTTTGGATTGCGAGTCTAATACCGAGAAACTCGGCAAAACTGCTGGCAAGGATCAGGGCGCGAACAAGCCGACATACGTGAGTCTGCTCGGGCTCAATCCTGCAAAACAGTTTGCTGACGAGTTATTGCAGGACGCGCACCAAAGTCTTCAGATGTTCGGCGTTTCCGCTCAACGACTGCATGAGTTGGCCGATTTCATCGTTCGGCGAGATTATTAGCATTACAAGGCCCAAGTATGGCAACCGTATCCCAACCATCCGCAAAACAATATCCGCTGCTTGAGACCATCGACGAGCCAAGGGATCTGCGCAAGCTCGACCGCCGCGATCTTGGGCGACTTGCAAACGAGCTACGCGATTTCATTTTGCACTCGGTGTCGACCACAGGCGGCCATTTATCCTCCAATCTGGGTACGGTTGAACTTACCATCGCTCTGCATTACGTGTTCAACACACCGGAGGATCGTTTGGTCTGGGATGTCGGTCACCAGACCTATGGGCACAAGATTCTGACGGGTCGACGCACATTGATGTCAAAGCTACGCCAGAAGGGTGGCATCGCCGGTTTCCCGCGTCGCGAAGAGTCCGCGTACGACACCTTTGGAACAGCCCACTCCTCGACATCTATCTCTGCGGCGATCGGCATGGCGGTGGCGGCTCGGACCGCCGGCATCAAACGTCATGCCATTGCAATTATCGGTGATGGCGCAATCACTGCGGGCATGGCGTTCGAAGCCATGAACAACGTCGGAAAGGAAAACGTGATCGTGATCTTGAACGATAACGACATGTCCATTTCGGAATCGATCGGCGCGCTCAATAACTATTTTGCCAAACTGATGTCGGGGCGTTTCTACGCCACCACAAAAAAGACTGCGGAAAAAGCGTTGCAATACACGCCAACCTTCAAAGAAATCGCCAAGAAGCTGGAAGAACACGCCAAAGGCATGATCATTCCTTCAACGATGTTTGAAGAGTTTGGCTTTAACTACACCGGCCCGATTGATGGCCACAACGTTGACGTGCTGCTCGACACGCTAAACAATATCAAACAACTGGATGGTCCGCAGTTCTTGCATGTGGTCACCCGCAAGGGGCAGGGTTACAAACTTGCCGAGGACGATCCGATCAACTATCACGGCCCGTCGAAGTTTGATCCAAAGATTGGACTGGTAAAAACGGCTGCCGCACCCGACGCCAAACCGAAGCCCACGTACACACAGATTTTCAGCGACTGGCTGTGTGACATGGCTCGCGCCGAGCCCACGCTGATCGGCATCACGCCAGCAATGCGGGAGGGCTCGGGACTGGTCAGATTTTCCCAAGAGTTCCCCGAGCGTTATTTTGATACCGCCATCGCCGAGCAACATGCGGTCACTTTCGCCGCAGGACTTGCCGCCGATGGCATGCGGCCGGTACTGGCCATCTACTCGACCTTCCTGCAACGCGGCTACGACCAACTCATTCACGATGTTGCACTACAAAATTTGCCAGTCGTTTTTGCGCTGGACCGGGGTGGCTTGGTTGGTGCGGACGGACCAACCCATCACGGTGCATTCGATCTATCCTACCTGCGCTGTATTCCAAACATGGTCGTGATGACACCTGCCGACGAAAACGAGTGTCGCCAGATGCTCACGACCGGCGTCAAACTCAATCAGCCGTCGGCGGTTCGCTACCCACGTGGCGCGGGACCGGGTGTTGCCATCGACAAAACACTCACCACACTTCCGGTTGGTAAAGGCGTAATCGTCCGTGAGGCAAAAGGCTATGCGGTCGGAACACAAAAAGTACGTGTTGCGATGCTTGCCTTTGGCTCCATGGTGAAGCCGTCGACGGACGCTGCTGAGGAACTAAACGCCACTGTGGCCAATATGCGCTATGTCAAACCACTCGATGATGACCTTGTGTTTAAACTCGCCACCACCCACGATCTGATTGTGACCGTCGAAGAAAACGTGGTGATGGGTGGCGCGGGTAGTGCAGTTGCCGAATCACTTTCGGCGCAGAACTTGACGCTGCCGGTATTGCATCTCGGTCTGCCAGATCACTTCGTTGAACACGGCGACCCCGGCGTGCTGTTGGCTGACTGCGGACTGACGCGGGACGGTATCGTTACCAGCGTAAAAAAATGGCTCGCAGAAACCCGATCGACAGCAACAAGCACACGTGTTGCCGGGTAACTCGCCGCTACACGCATCTTCAACACTATTTGACCAACGCCATGAGCTTCCTACTGTCTTGCGTCTCGCTGTTGTTATTTGTCGTGCTCGCATCTTTCGGCGCAATTGCACAAGATAAAAAGGCTCCAGAAAAGGCAACGGGTGCAACGGCGTCGACGGCGGTACCCAAACACAA
>JBEILF010000283.1:0-2440 GCA_040379385.1 Burkholderiales bacterium
AGGGCTACCGGCAGGTTGGGGCGAGTGCGCCGATGATACTGTTGTCGTTAGCGGCGGGTTTTAACTTCAACGGTTTTTTCCTCTATATCCTCTCTTCGCCCGTCTATCTTCCCCAACAACTTGGGCTAGGGCCAACCGAATACGCGTGGTTGTTTGCGCCGGGTATTGGCGGCATCATGACCGGTGCGTTTATCTCGGGGCGTGTTGCCGGTCGATGGTCGCTAGAAAAAACGGTACGCGGCGGCTACGTGATCATGTTTACGGCAGTCGTCGCAAATCTGGTCTATCTGTCGTTCTTCAAACCCGCAATCCCGTGGGCAGTCATTCCGATCGGCTTCTATGCCATCGGCTCCGCGTTGGCCTTTCCTTCTATCTCCCTGATGGTGATGAATCTGTTTCCAGCGCGACGCGGCATGGCGGCCTCGCTTTCCGGGTTTGTCACCGGGATGGTGAATGTGCTGGTCGCGGGGATCATCTCACCAGCGGTTTCTCATTCAGCGGTGTGGATGGCGGTCGCCGCGACAGCATTGATGTTGACCGGCTGGTCCTGCTGGTTTGGGTATCGGCGCTTGGTGACGCGCAGTCGCGAAGATCGCTAGTTCGCCCGGCCTTCGTTACTTATCATTCGCCACCCGCCACTACTGGCGTTGCTGGCAGTTTGTCTCGCGGGTAAACGTAAGCAGCACAATCGATAGCGCGCCCCACACCAGCATCATGCTGAACGCTTGACTGTACGCGGCGAATTCGAAGACACGTTTGCCGGCAAAGGCACCGGTTCCTAATGTCCCCTGCCACGATCGGTCGAGCACCACACCAACCAACGGTTGCAGTAGCATCGGGCCGGCGATCACACCCATATTGGCCACGCCAGAGGCGGTCCCCGCCAGACGCGCCGGTACACTCTCCTTGGCAAATGCAAAGCTGATGATGAAACTTCCCGCACAAAAACCGATGCCCGCGACGAGCGTGGCGAGCATTGGGGTTGAGGGAAGTTTTGTATAGATCAATGCTGACCACAGCGCCAGAGCTGCAATCACACCGCCGATGTACAAGGGACGTCGCTTGCCGATGCGATCCGATAGGGTGCTAAACACCAATGTACCTAACGCCCATGTGACCATCATGGTTGAACACAATCCGGCGGCAAAGGTTTGCGTCAAGCCATATTGGGTGGTGAGAAACGGTACGCCCCACAGACCTGCGAACGTCAACACCAAGCCTGTCATGGAACCCGACAAAAAAAACAAAAGGACTGTATTGCGGTAGCTAAGCACCTCCAGCAGACCTACCCACACGCTTTGGCCGTTGTCTTGGGTGTGGTGGCTTGAGTACGAAGCGTATTGATGATCGGCTGGGTCGTCACGCACGATCCACCACGCCGCACAAGCAATCAGCAGCGTACAAGCCGCACTAGCCCACATGATATTGCGCCAGCCAAATGCGTCAACCAGCAGTCGCAGTGGTGCGCCGGCAGCAACCGCACCAAACACGCCGACCGCTAGTGCGGCTGCCGATGCCAGCGCGAACTGGCGTGCCGGCATCCAATGTGCGGAGAGTTTCAACATCGCCACAAAAGCAACCCCAACCGAGCCGCCGATCATCAATCGACCGGTGTTCGCCAAAAACACATCATGGGCCATCGCAAAAACCGCAGTGCCACAAGCGGCAATCGCCGCGCCACATGTCAGCAGGATGCGCGGGCCGTAACGATCCGCTAGCAGCCCTGTTGGAATTTGCATCGCAACGTAACTATAAAAATAGAATGCAGACAGATTGCCCAGCCCAGCGGCAGTGAGATTAAACGCTTGCGACAACTCGGCCGTGATGACGGCGGGCGCGACACGTTGGTAGAAGCCAACGAAGTAGAGTGCCGCGCCAATACCCCACACCAGCCAGGCAAGTGAAATCGGTGGCGTCCGCGGCGATGACGTCATTGTCGCTTCGTGAGTTTGGCTTCGCGGATGTACAAGAATGCAGGCAGGGCAAAAGACAAACCAATGATGAGATTGGCGGGAATGAACGCCCACCAGTAACGGATTCCAAGGCGTTTAGATTCCGCATATAAGAACGGCCAGAACACGATACAAGAAATGGTGAAGTCAGCGAGTGTGGCAGCGGCAATCGGGCTGCCCCAGGCAAGGGAAAGCGCACCGGACGCGCCCGGCGCATAGGCGAGATAACCGAAGTAGACCGCGTAGGGAGTGATGCCCCCGATGATGGCGGCTGCGAGATAGAAGCGTTTCATCCTATTGATCCGGCAAGTAAACATGGTGAATTTCCACGCTCCGGCGAAGGCGGGAGCCCAATATCGGAATCATCCGCACCGAATAAAATTGATGGGGCTCCGTCCGGTGCAACCCTTGTGGTTGTGCGCGGGCAGGTCAACTTGGGTCCCCGCCTGCGCGGGGACGGGGTTAGATGAACAACCACTAAGCCAATA
>JBEILF010000284.1:0-2404 GCA_040379385.1 Burkholderiales bacterium
ACAACAGTCTGCGACCGTCATTCATGCGCTGGCAGATTTCCTCATCCTCGAGCGCAGTCTCTGCATAGGCCTTTTGTTCCGCATCGACAAACTCACGCTCAAACAGCGCGATCTCCTCGGGGTAGTAGAACTCGACAATGTTGGTGCACTTGTCCGGACCATCAGGAAGAATGGTGGATACCACCAAGACATGTGGATACCACTCGACCATCACATTTGGATAAATGGTCAGCCAAATCGCGCCGTAAGGCGGTGTTTCACCATTACGGTATTGCAGCACCGCGTCGTGCCACTTCTGATACGTCTCAGAGCCGGCGCGCGTCAGCTGATTCTTTACCCCAACGACCTGTACGCTATACCAGTCACCAAAATCCCACTCGAGGGAATCGCAGTCAACGAACTCGCCGAGCCCGGGATGAAACGGCACGACGTGGTAGTCTTCAAGGTATACCTCGATGAAGGTCTTCCAGTTGAAGTTGTAGTGTGTCACCTCGGCTTTATCGAACATAAAGCCGGAGAAATCTAATTCCTTTGCCCACTTGATTCGCGTCAAATCGTCAATGATCGCATTCGGGCCTTCAAACAACAGCCCATTCCACCGCGAAAGCGGCTTGCGAGGCAGATGCAGGCAGGGCTGCTCCGCAAAGTGTGGGGCACCGAGAAAATCGCCTTTGTTATCGTAGGTCCAGCGATGAAGCGGGCACACAATATTTGCTGACGCCAACTGTCCGGCACCTTTAAGCATTACCGCTTGGCGATGGCGACAAATATTGGAAATCATTTCGACCGATTGGCCATTGTTGACCAATGACCAAGCACCGCCGGTTGCATCCAACGTACGATAGTCGTTTTGATTCGGCACCATCAGTTCGTGTCCGACATATACCGGGCCACGTTTGAACATGGTGTCTAGCTCGCGCTGATGGATGGCCCCATCAAAATACCAGCTGATCGGTAACTGCGCCGTAGGCGCAAAGGGCTTGGAGAGCTCGCGCTCGCCCATTCGTTTGGACATAGTCCTTACCTCCAATTAACACGCGCGTAGCTTCAAACTGCCGCGCATCAACCAAAGTAAAAACAACACCCGGGCGATCGAGAAACTAGCTTTTAACTCTGCTTGCTCCGTCCCGACAAGGCTCCTTTAGCGCGCAATGAAGATACGATTTGCGCTATAAAAGAGGGATCACGATTTTGCCCAAATTTCCCCCGGAGTGCAACTTAAATTGCGCTGCTGGTGAACACCGGAAACTACCGAAGCTGCCCTATGCCCAGCGGATACGTTGGGTGCGCGTGTCTTGGTGCGCCCGCGAGCACCATGACGATGCCGCGTGTAAACTTCAGCATACGCCTCCCGATGCGCAATCAAGACGCTTCCCGGTATCTTCTGCTTTCCCAAAAAGTGGCCCAAAATGCCTAAAATGATCGAAAAAGAACCAAAAAGCTTCGAGGCCGCGACCGCAGAACTCGATGCTCTGGTTGAGAAAATGGAAGCAGGACAGCTCCCGCTTGAAGAATCCCTTGTCGCGTACCAGCGTGGTACCGAGTTGTTGCGCTACTGTGAACGCGTCTTAGCCGACGCAGAACAGCGCATTCAGGTCTTAACGTCGGCCGCAGATGGCACAACCTCGCTCAAAGACTTGGCCGAGTAATGTCGGACCAAACGCATGACAAAGGCGGCTTGAAGGCGACGTTTAATGAATGGGCCCAGGATATTGCCGGGCAAATGGAAAAAACGCTGGCAGAACTTCTGCCAAGCTCGAACACGCCACCGACCCGTTTGCACGACGCCATGCGATATGCAACGCTCGGTGGTGGAAAACGCGTCCGCCCCATGCTGGCTTTCGCCGCCGCCAACGTATCGGCGGCACCCCGTGAGCGGGTAAGGATTGTCGCGGCCGCCGTGGAAATGATCCACGCCTATTCACTGATCCATGATGATTTGCCCTGCATGGATGACGACGTGCTGCGCCGAGGCCGCCCAACGTGCCATATCGAATTTGACGAGGCCACTGCGCTCCTTGCCGGCGATGCTCTACAGGCAATGGCTTTTCAGGTTGTAAGCACGCACTCTTTGACCGAAGAAGCGGCAAATCAAATCGAGTTGGTTCGACTTTTTGCAGAAGCTTGCGGCTCACGCGGCATGGCCGGTGGCCAGGCGATTGATCTTGCGAGCGTCGATCAGGATATCTCCCTTCCTGAGCTCGAACACATGCACATGCTCAAGACTGGTGCGTTGATACGTGTTTCGGTGATGATGGGTGCACTCTGTGGGCGAAATCTAAGCGCGACGGAACGCCAGAAACTTGATCACTACGCCAAGTGTATCGGTTTGGCCTTCCAAGTGGTGGACGATATTTTGGATTGCGAGTCTAATACCGAGAAACTCGGCAAAACTGCTGGCAAG
>JBEILF010000285.1:0-2373 GCA_040379385.1 Burkholderiales bacterium
AAGCTCGGCATCATCGCTTCCGGGAAAAGTTATCTTGATACGATGCAGGCGCTCGAAGACCTCGGCATAGATGCGCGCCACGCAGCCGAGATCGGCCTGCGCGTCATGAAGGTGGCCATGCCGTGGCCTCTGGAGCCGACCGCAGTCCGCGAATTCGCCAGCGGGCTTGACGAGGTGCTGGTGGTCGAAGAGAAGCGCCAACTCATCGAATACCAGCTCAAAGAGCAATTGTATAACTGGCGGGATGACGTACGGCCACGCGTGGTGGGTAAGTACGACGAACATGGCGAGTGGGAAACACACCGCAGTCCGTGGCTGTTGCCAGCCGCAGGAGAATTGACGCCGGCGATGATTGCACGGGTGATCGCCAAACGCATCGCTAAGTTCTACACATCGACAATTGTTGAAGCGCGCCTCAAGTTCATCGAGGACAAAGAGGCCGCACTTGCGCGCCCCCGATCTAAAGTCGCACGCATCCCGTATTTTTGTTCAGGCTGCCCGCACAACACCAGCACCAAGGTGCCGGAGGGCTCGAAGGCACTAGCGGGTATCGGCTGCCACTACATGGCGACGTGGATTCGCCCTGAAGAAACGATGACCTTCACGCAGATGGGCGGCGAGGGCGTGCCGTGGGTGGGCATCGCGCCGTTCACCGAAACCAAACACGTGTTTGCAAACCTTGGTGATGGTACGTACTTTCACTCTGGCCTATTGGCCATTCGTGCGGCGGTGGCGGCGAAGGTAAACATCACCTACAAGATTCTGTTCAACGACGCGGTGGCCATGACGGGTGGTCAGCCGGTTGATGGCCCCCTAAACGTACCGCAGATCACGCAGCAAGTATACGCAGAAGGTGTCGGGCGCATCGTGGTGGTAACTGACGAGCCGGAGAAATACCCGGCTGCAGCAAACTTTGCCCCTGGCGTTACGGTGCATCATCGCGATGAACTCGAGCAGGTGCAGCGTGAATTGCGTGAAATCGACGGGGTGACTATCTTGGTCTACGACCAAACATGCGCTGCAGAAAAACGCCGGCGCCGCAAGCGTGGCACGTTCCCCGATCCGCAGAAGCGCGTAGTGATCAACGACCTCGTTTGTGAGGGCTGCGGAGACTGCGGCAAAAAATCGAACTGTCTGTCGGTCGTGCCGGTGGAGACCGAGTTCGGTCGCAAACGCGCAATTGACCAGTCGTCATGTAACAAAGATTTTTCATGTGTGAAGGGCTTTTGTCCTTCGTTTGTGACCGTCGAGGGTGGACAGTTACGCAAGAAGAAGCCGGTGGTACAAGAGGTGTTTAACGCACTCCCCGAACCGGTGTTGCCATCGCTTGATTCACCATGGGGCATTCTGGTCACTGGTGTTGGCGGCACCGGGGTAGTTACCATCGGTGCGCTGTTGGGCATGGCCGCACACCTCGAAAACAAAGGTGTCGCGGTACTCGACATGACCGGTTTGGCACAGAAGGGCGGTAGCGTCTACACACACGTACGCATCGCTAAATCGCCGGAAGATATTTTTGCTGTTCGCATCGCGGCGGGCGAGGCGAATGCGTTGCTCGGCTGCGATATGATTGTCTCGACCTCTGACGAGGCGATTGCCAAGATGCAGGCCAACCTCACACGTGGTGTGGTGAATGCCGAAGTCTCAACGACCGGAGAATTCACCAAGAAACCGGATCTGCATATCCCCGTGACGGAACTCGAAGCGACGTTGCGCGAGACCATGGCGGCGGTCGAGTTTGTCGACGCCACCGGCATCACCACCGCGTTGATGGGAGACGCTATTTTTACCAACCCGTTTGTGCTGGGTTATGCTTATCAAATCGGCTTGATTCCCGTGTCTGCCGCATCAATTCTTCGCGCGATCGAGCTAAACGGGGCGGCTGTTGAGAAGAACAAACAAGCCTTTGATTGGGGCAGACGCGCCGCCGTCGATATTGCAGCGGTGAAGAAAGTGGCTTTTCCAGTCGAGCCCATCAGCGGCATCTACAAGTTGTCGGAGTCGGTTGAGGAAATGGTTGCGCGGCGCAAGGAATTCTTGACCGGTTACCAGAACGTAGCGTACGCAGAGCGTTATGCGGCGCTGGTCAAACGTGTTGCGGGCGTTGAGGCGCAGAAGTTCGCCGGCAAAAAAGCGCTGAGCGCCGCTGTGGCGCGCTACTACTTCAAGGTGCTGGCGTACAAAGACGAGTACGAGGTGGCACGGTTATATGCAGACATCGGATTCAAGAAAAAAATTGGCAATCAGTTTGAGGGCGACTACAAACTCACCTTCCATCTGGCACCGCCGGTGATGTCTGCAATTGATCCAACCACGGGTGAAGCGCGTAAGAAAGTGTTTGGCCCGTGGATGATGACGGCATTTAACGTATTG
>JBEILF010000286.1:0-2357 GCA_040379385.1 Burkholderiales bacterium
CGGCGCGCGCCAGCAACAGGGAATCAGACGATTGAATAAAGACAGTGGGTTGGCTCATCAAGAATATTCTTTTGGCGGCTGCGCTGTTGCGGGTCTGCCGGTGAGGGCGGTGCTTATGTTGGTTTAGAGGCGACAAAAATGTCGCGCCGGTTGATTAAACTTTGAGCGACCAACATAACGATCAGGTGGTAGCTATCCTGGCGGCCATGTTGGCACTACGCATGGTTTGTGAAAACAGATCAATATCCTTGATGGCGGCATCGGGAAAACATTTTCTCACCTACACCACGACCCTCATCCTGAGCCCCGCCGAGCCGACAATCAGGGTGACTCGCCCTCCAGAGTTTGATGTCCGACTCAATCGTAGATGCATGGTGCTGCGGCGTGTTTCGGGTTTGATGCCAGTTGGTGGTGGCTGGTGGCGGGGATGCGACCCTTGCGCCCCTCAGCGCAAAATAAACAAAGGGCTAGACAATGACAACCGGGATCTTGCCGATTTTTGTACGCCACTCTTGCGGACCCGTGCGATGTACCGCCGTTCCGGTCGAATCAACCGCGACGGTGACCGGCATGTCTTTGACCTCAAATTCGTAAATAGCTTCCATGCCGAGGTCTTCGAACGCAACTAGGCGTGATGACTTGATGGCTTTGGATACCAAGTAGGCAGCGCCGCCGACTGCGATGAAATAAGTCGCGCCGTTCTTTTTGATGTTTTCAATGGTGGCGGTGCCGCGCTCGGATTTGCCAATCATGCCGATCAGCCCCGTTCTTTCGAGCATGTCCGCCGTAAATTTATCCATGCGCGATGCGGTGGTCGGGCCCGCAGGGCCAACGACTTCGTCGCGAACCGGATTTACCGGACCGACGTAGTAGATGATGCGTCCGGTGAAATCGACCGGCAGTTTTTCACCGCGGTTCATCATCTCCACCAGCCGACGGTGTGCGGCGTCGCGTCCAGTGAGAATCTTGCCGCTAAGCAGGACGCGATCACCCGAACGTAACTCACCCAACTGGGCTTTGCTGATGCCATCGATGTTGATACGTTTGCAGGTGGACAGATCTTGCGTGAGTGAAGGCCAGTCCGCGAGCGAAGGCGGTTGAAGGACGGCGGGGCCGCTGCCATCCAATACAAAATGCGCGTGGCGCATTGCCGCACAGTTTGGTAGTAACGCCACCGGTTTTGAGGCGGCATGGGTGGGATAGTCGGTCACTTTCACGTCGAGTACCGTGCTCAGTCCGCCAAGCCCCTGTGCACCAATACCGAGAGCGTTTACCTTTTCGTAGATTTCCAAGCGCAGTTCTTCGGCTCGGTTGGATGGTCCTCGCGCTTGAAGTTCGTGGATGTTTAGCGGCTCCATCATCGCCCACTTCGCCATGAGCATGGCTTTTTCCGGTGAGCCGCCGATGCCGAGTGACAGCATGCCTGGCGGGCACCAATCGGCACCCATAGTCGGCACCACGGATAACACCCAATCGACGATATTGTCATTTGGCAGCAACATGGCGAACTTGGATTTATTCTCCGAGCCGCCGCCTTTGGCCGCGACGATCACTTCCACTTTATCGCCGGGTACGATTTCAATGTGTGTCACACCGGGCGTATTGTCGGTGGTGTTTTTGCGCTTGCCATCCGGGTCGGTCAACATCGAACCGCGCAGCGGATTGTTGATGTCGGTATAGGCGCGGCGCACACCCTCGTTCACCATCTGCTCCGGCGTTAGTCGTGGCCCAACGGCGGGACCTTCAAAACGCACATCCATGCCAACACGAATAAATGCGATACAAATGCCGGTGTCTTGGCAAATCGGACGATGGCCTTCGGCCGCCATTCGCGAATTGATCAGAATTTGCGCCATCGCGTCTTTGGCCGCAGGTGATTGCTCCTCCTGGTAGGCTTCGTACAACGCCTTGATGTAATCGACCGGATGGTAGTAGCTGATGTATTGGAACGCATCCGCAACCGAGCTGATGAAGTCTTCCTGCTTGATGATGGTGGGCACTGTTTGCTCCTAATGTTGCGCGGGGTATTTGCTCGGTTGCGGCAAGATGCGATCACAGGCGGCGATTGCCATCGCGGAGAACAGGAACGCCATGTGGATCAGCGTTTGCCAGAGCAATACTTTTTCTGAGTAATTTTCGGCATTGATAAACGTTTTGAGTAGATGAATTGATGATATGCCGATGATCGCAGTGGCGAGTTTCACCTTTAGCACCGAGGCATTGACGTGCGAAAGCCACTCCGGTTGATCCGGATGATCCTGCAGGCCGAGACGGGAGACAAAGGTCTCATAACCGCCGACGATTACCATGATCAGCAAATTTGAAATCATCACCACGTCGATCATCGCGAGGACCAC
>JBEILF010000287.1:0-2330 GCA_040379385.1 Burkholderiales bacterium
AATTTGGCTAAAGCTGTGGGGTAATCTCACGTTTAACCCGATCTCCGCCCTCACCCACGCCACCCTCGTCGATATTTGTGAAAACCAATACGGTCGTGAATTGGCAACAAACATGATGCGCGAGGCCCAGGCGGTCGCTGAAAAACTCGGCGCGAGCTTCCGTGTTCCGCTCGAAAAACGCATCGAAGGCGCGGCGAAAGTGGGCAAACACAAAACATCCATGTTGCAGGACGTCGAAGCCGGCCGCGAAATCGAAATCGACGCGCTGGTGGGTGCAGTGGTTGAACTGGGTGTGCGTGCCGAAGTGCCGACCCCTACTATCCGGGCGGTGTACCAAGCCTCCAAGTTGCTCGCCGCGACCATGAAGCAGGATAACTCGGCAATACGCGGAATTGCGTTGCCAAGCGTCTAGCTGCCGCGAATCTTAAGCGTCTTCTCCACGTCGCGCGCCAGCTGCGCAAAATGCTGGCGTGTGGGTCGGTCGGTTGCTCGCTGCTCACCGGTCAGCAGCATCGCCTTCACGTCTTTCAAGCTCTGCAACGCAGCGGGACGCAGATCGACCAGCAGTTCGGTTTGCGAGGCTGCGAGCATGAAACCAAAACTTTTTAAGCGCTGCGCTTCGCCCGAGAAGGCTTTTAGGTGCTCAACAAACTCACGCTGCAATTCGCGCCGATAGATATCGACTTTCGGGCTTGTCTGTTGCGTTTCACGAAAGAGACTTTTTTGTACCAGCTCCAAGTAACCGTAGGCAGACAGCCCCGTGCCCGGTGATAGCGATTCGACATCCTCGAGCACACGAAATCTCACTGGCTGCAACATCTCGCCGAGGATTCTCTTTTGCGAATTCACCACTGGTGCCGCAACATCGACCATCGAAATCCTATTCAACACCCTCGGGTCGACCAGCCACTTCGGCGTTACCAGCGCTTCGTCAAGCAAGAAGCGAATCGCAGCGCGTTGTTCCTTGGGCGACGTGCGGGTAAACGTATCGGTGCCACGTCCGCCCATAACACGATTCTCGCGCACGCCGCCGATCAGTTTGACGACCGAGCTGACATACGCGGTACGCTGGCCGAGTAGACGTACATAGGTCTGTTCCAGAGTCTCGTAATCCTCGCCGAGGCGGGTGGTGGCCGGTATGAGGCGGGCGGCGGCGCGTTGCAGGGAGGCGATCGATAATCGGGTGGCTTCAATTCTTTCCCGACCGATGTTGTCCACCAGCACTTCCGGGTCGAGAAAGGAAGCAAAGTCTTCTCCACCAAACTTCAAGTTTGGCTCACCCATGTGGCGGGCTGCCATTTTGTCGAGCAATGGGATTTCTTCGTCGGCGCTAGTAACGCCGAGTGGTTTGTAACCCCATTCAATCGCAAACTTGTCATACGGGCCGAGCTTGGGCACAAAACTGGTAACGCCGTCGTTCGGCTGCGCCACGGAGTTGAAGCGCCCGTAAGCCATGATCGACGCAACCGTCCCATTGGCGTTGGCAAACGCTGGGTTTCGCAGGTCCTTGACGGAATATGCGGTGGACGCGCGGTGATTGTGTCGCAAGCCGAGCGTGTGGCCAATTTCATGTGTTGCGACCGAGCGCAACAGTTCACCCATCACTTCATCGCTGAGAGGTAACGTATCCACGCGTTTATCTGCCGCCCCTGCCTGCAGAAAGTACAGCTGTTCCAGAAACTTCAGCAGGTCGTGCCAAAAGACGACACGTGCTGAGATGACTTCACCGGAACGCGGGTCGTGTACATTCGGCCCCATCGCATTCGCAATCGGCATCGCCACCCAGCGAATCACGGAGTAGCGTGCGTCTTCAGGATCCCACTGCGGATCTTCTTCTTTGGTTGGTGCCATTTTGGCGACAATCGCGTTCTTGAATCCCGCTGCTTCAAAAGCGACGTTCCAGTCTTCCACACCGGCCATGAGTGGCTTGCGCCATTTCGTCGGCACCTCTTGCGCGAGGTAAACCGTGATGGGCTTTAGCGGTTCGCTAATCACAGCGTTAGGGTGTTTCTTCTCCAGCCGAAAACGCGTGATGTATTCACGGCCACGTGTGCCGCTGCGGTCGCCACCGTATTCGGTGAAGGCCTCGGTGAAGTAGCCTACTCGATCGTCGGCAAAACGCCCTTGCATCGGCACCTCCGGTAGCAATGCCAGACTGTAGTGAACGATCGCGGTGCGCGAAGGGTTACGTGAGACGGTTGGCATCTGCGGAACGCCAGTAGGTCCCATCATGGGCATGGGGAAGGATGCAAACGTCAGTGTTGAACGCGCCTCCACATTGGTGGGAAACACTTTGACTTGTCCGATCAAGCTACGCGAGGGGTCAACAC
>JBEILF010000288.1:0-2322 GCA_040379385.1 Burkholderiales bacterium
ACGCGCCTTCTTGGTCGCCGGACGGCAGTCAACTTGCGGTGGCGTTATCGCGTGATGCGGTTTCACAGATTTACGTCATCCCGGCAGTCGGAGGTGAGCCTCGGCGGCTCACACAGAGTAATTCCATTGATAGTGGAGCGACGTTCACGCCGGATGGCAAAACGATTATCTTTTTCTCAGACCGATCAGGTGGACCGCAGCTGTATTCGGTCCCCGTCGCGGGAGGTGACGCAAAGCGCCTCACCTTTGAGGGCAACTACAACACCAGCCCGCGTTTGAGCCCAGACGGAAAACTGGTGGCGTTCGTGACGCGTGATGCCTCGAGCCGCCTGCGCATCGCAACACTTGAACTCGCCAGTGGCATCATCAATGTCCTTACTGACGGGCCGCGCGATGATAGCCCCAGCTTTTCCCCAAATGGGCGGACCATCTTGTTTGAATCTAAGGTGGCTGGCAAGGGTAGTTTGGGATCGGTGTCCGTTGACGGACGCATTAAGCAGCGTCTTACGTCACAGAATGGTGACGTACGTGAGCCCGCGTGGGGGCCCTATCCGCAGGCGGTGGCCGCCCCGAGGTAGAAGGCTAGATTTAGTGTAACGTCTAGGTCGGGAAGTCAATGTTGGTGGCACCGGCTCTGCTGTATGCGAGTGTTAGCGTTGCCATGAAGTGGTTGGTTTAACTTTTGGCCTGTAGTTCGGGCCAACTTATTTAAGGAGTGCAAAAATGAAAGAGAAATTCTCGTCAGCCATGATGGCAATCTCGGTAGTGTTGCTTGCCGCGTGCGCCAGCAAGGAGCCAGCCAAAGAGGCACCAGTTGAGACCCGTACCGCCCCATCCGCACCCGCCACCACGGCACCAACCGCCCCTGCGGCCAAGCCGGTGGTGCCAGTCGAGACACCTACTTTGAACCCACTCAAAGATCCGAGCAATATCCTATCTAAACGGATCATCTACTTTGACTACGACAAAGATGTTGTGAAGTCCGAGTTCCAAGCCATCGTGCAGGCGCACGCCAAGTTTTTGGCGGACAATCGCAGTCGCAAGATTCGCCTGGAAGGCCACGCAGATGAGCGCGGTTCGCGTGAATACAACATGGCGCTCGGCCAGCGCCGTGCGGACTCCGTTCGTAAGGTGATTAACTTGCTCGGTGTTGCCAACGACCGCATGGAGACTATCAGCTTTGGAGAGGACAAGCCGCGCGCCCAAGGGAGTACCGAAGAAGCGTGGGCGCAGAATCGCCGCGTCGAAATTGTTTACGACGGCGAATAACCCCACAGATTGAGGTGGGCAGGAGGTGAAAATGACGACTACATTCAAGTCTTGGCGCACACACACGCGATTGTGGCCGGTGATATGTTGTGTTGCCTTCTTTGCCTCCGCCGTCTCCTCTGCCCAAGCGGGCCTGTTTGACGACGACGAGGCGCGCAAGAGCATTAAGTTGCTCGCCGAAAAAGTTGAGGCGCAGAACAAAGACAATGATGCCAAGTTCTTGAGGCTGGAAGAGTCGATCAAGAATCTTGGCATCATTCAGCTGCTTAACCAGATTGAGCTGCTGAATGCCGAGATTGCGCGCCTACGCGGGCAGACGGAAGTGCTGGCAAATCAGAATGAACAATTACAAAAGCGCCAGCGTGATTTTTATGTCGATATTGATACCCGCCTGCGGGCTGTAGAGGGCAGCACTGCGCCAACCACTAGTGTGCCGCCGACAAACGGTTTTGGTACGCCGACCGCAACACCGCCTTCGGCTTCTGCTGTTTCGGCCGCGACGAATGCAGATGCGGCAAGACTACCAAGCGGTGGCGCGATGGCCGGTCCAGCCGCCCCGCCCAATACAGCACTTGCGATCAACCCCACGGCCACCGCAGCAGCCGAAGCGCTTGCGCGGGAGCGCGAGAACAAGGCTTACGATGTCGGCTTGAACGCGTTTCGACGGGGCGAATTTGCCGCCGCAATCAGGGGATTTAACACCTTCATGATGGATTTTCCGCAGAGTCAATTAGTATCAAACGCGCTTTACTGGATTGGACTTTCGCAGTTCAATCTGAAGGATTTACGCGAGGCACGTGCCACCCAAGAGATGTTGGTAAAGAAGTATCCTGATTCCGCAAAGGTACCGGACGCACTTCTGGTGATTGCGAGCGTACAAGCTGAAATGGGTGACGCAGGCTCCGCGCGTAACAGCTACGAAGACATCATCGCCAAGTACCCCGCCTCAGACGCTGCCGCAAAGGCGCGAACGCGACTCTCAGGCCTGCGCCGCTAACAGGCCCCTCAACATGACACCACACTTGATTCCTGCCGCTAATCGCGCCGCCGAAG
>JBEILF010000289.1:0-2302 GCA_040379385.1 Burkholderiales bacterium
CACAGATGAACACGGTCGGCTACTGCGCGATAACGTGTATGGCACACAGGCCGACGATGCCATTCGACGTGATTTCACGATGAACGCGCTTTTTTACGACCCCAGCGCCGAGGAGATCTGGGATTTTACGAACGGATTTAAAGATATCGAGAAGAAGCGTGTGGTGATGATTGGTGACCCCGAGGCGCGCTATCGGGAAGACCCGGTGCGCATGCTGCGTGCAGCGAGGCTCGCTGGCAAACTTGGATTCAGTATTGATGCGGAAACTGAGAGGCCGATTCCGGTGCTGAAGTCGTTGCTCGCCAATGTGCCGGAAGCCCGTTTGTTCGACGAAATGCTGAAGCTCCTGCTTTCCGGGCATGCGTTGGCCTGCATCGAAAAACTTCGCGGACTTGGCCTTCATGCCCTGCTGCTTCCGTCGCTTGAGGAGGTGCTCGGCGCCCCGCGAAGCCGGGCCTTTGCAACGCTGGCGTTGCAGCGCACCGACGAACGAATCAACGATGATCGAGGTGTTTCGCCGGCGTTCCTGTTTGCAGCACTTTTTTGGTTCCCCATGTGTGACCGCGCGAAGGCGCTTGAGGCCTGCGGCGAGCGGCCATTGACTGCCTTGCACCGGGCGATGGATGAGGTCCTTGATGAGCAGCGAACATCGCTGGCTATTCCCCGACGCTTTGACGGAAACATTAAAGAACTTTGGGTTGCGCAATCACGTTTTGCCCAGCAGTCGCGTGCCAAGGCGTTCCGACTGTTGACCCACCCCCGCTTTCGTGCCTGTTATGATTTTTACGTATTGCGTGCTGAAGCTGGGGACGCGTCGCCTGAGGTGGCGGCGTGGTGGGAGAAGTTCCAGTTGGCGGACGACGGTGTGCGCGAGGCAATGCTGCTACCAGATAGCGGTCCAAAGAAAAGACGCCGCCGTCGGAAAAAAACCGCAGCGCCGACTGGTGGTGTCCCTCCGGCGACCGACGCTGAGTCAGAATCTTGATGCAGTCAAATAAAGCACTGACCGCGTTATCTTCGCGCGCCATGATCGGGCTCGGTAGCAATATGGGCCATCCGGTGAAGCACATTCAGGATGCGCTAAACAAAATTGCGGTGTTGCCAAATTGTTTGCTTACCAAGACTTCGGCGATGTACCGATCCGCTCCGGTCGGCGGTATCGAGCAGGCAAACTTTGTCAATTCGGTTGCCGAGGTTGAGACCACGCTCTCCCCCCGCGAGTTGATGGCGCGCCTGCTGGATATCGAACGCCAACATCACCGGGTACGATCCACCCGCAATGGTCCGCGGACATTGGATCTTGATATCTTGTTGTTTAACGATTGGCGGATAAACGAGCCAGACTTGGTCGTGCCGCATCCCCGCGCACATGAACGTGCGTTTGTGTTGTTGCCGCTGGTCGAAATTGCGCCTGACATTTCTATCCCCGGTGCCGGCTCGGTGAAGGCGCTCCTGCCAACCGTGAGTGAGCAGTCGGTCGAGCGTCATTCTGAGCAAGAACGGCATCTGCTGCTATGAAACATCGCTTCATTGTCGTTGAGGGCCCGATTGGCAGCGGTAAATCGACGTTGGCAAGATTGCTGGCCGAACGTTTCGGTGCAGAGCTGTTGTTGGAAGACCCAAGCGCAAACCCCTTCCTGCCAAACTTTTATCGCGATATGAAGCGATACGCGCTGTCGACACAGATGTTCTTCCTTTTCCAACGCGTGAATCAGCTATCGGGAATAAAACAACCAGACCTGTTTGAAGGTAAGTCGATTGCTGACTATATGTTGGCAAAGGACACTTTGTTCGCCAAGCTCACGCTCGACGACAACGAGTTTGCTTTGTATTCGCAACTCTACAATCATCTAAGGCCGCAAGCACCCACACCAGACTTGGTGATCTATCTACAGGCGTCGGTGGATCAGCTTATGCAACGCATTGGGCGTCGCGGGAGACCAATGGAGCGGTCAATTTCAGAGGACTATCTCGTTAAATTGTCCGACGCCTACACACGCTTTTTTTACGATTACACCGAGTCGCCGTTGCTGATCGTCAACAGCGACCGGTTTAACTTTGTGGATAGGCAGGAAGACTTGGATTTGTTGATCAAACGAGTGGAGTCGCTGCGCGGTGGCAAGGAATACATGAACGCAGCCTAGCCGCGCGTTGCCTACTGATCGACCCTTCCATCAGTCTGCGGCATGGTGTCTGTCAATTGGGAGCTTCTAAAAACCTCAAAATTGCCGTCATTTCAGCGCAGGCTGGAATCCAGTCCACAGCAAGATCAATGAGTTACGAAGGCCTGGGCCGAGCCTGC
>JBEILF010000290.1:0-2302 GCA_040379385.1 Burkholderiales bacterium
AAACACGTCATCATCGCCATGCCGTCCGTGGCGTATCAGAAGCGTCGCCAAATAATCGAAATCTGTAATCGCGCTCGTGTGACCGTCATGACGGCACCAAGAGTTGGTGAGGTTTCGACGACGGCCAATTTGTTGGCTGGCAAAGCGCCAGCGCCTAAGATTCGTCGCCTGTCTTTCGAAGATCTGGTTAAACGTGAGCCCATCATGCTGGATGATGCCGGACTGCACGATCTGATCACTGACAAGGTGGTGATGGTGACTGGCGCTGGCGGCTCAATCGGCTCGGAGCTCTGCCGTCAGATCGCGGCCTACGAGCCGTCGATGCTCGTGTTGTTCGAGCAAAACGAATTTGCGCAGTACAAGATAGAGCAATCGCTCAGGGATGAATTTGAGAACTTGCCGATTGCCAGCGTCATTGGCGACATCAAGAACGTGAAGCGGGTGAATCAGACATTGCATCAGTACGCGCCGTCAATCGTTTTCCATGCGGCAGCCTACAAACATGTACCGCTGATGGAAGAAAGTAATGCGTGGGAGGCTGTGCAAAACAACGTGCTTGGTACGCTGGTGTTGGCGCGCGCGTCGATCGAATACAACGTCAAGAAGTTTGTGCTCATCTCCACCGACAAAGCCGTCAACCCCACTAATGTGATGGGGGCGACCAAGCGGCTATCAGAGATGGTCTGCCAAGCTTTGCAACAAACTGGTGGCAACACGCGTTTTGAAATGGTGCGTTTTGGCAACGTACTGGGCAGCGCAGGTAGCGTGATCGCACGTTTTGAAGAACAAATTGCGCGTGGTGGCCCGGTCACCGTTACCCATCCTGAGATGGTGCGTTACTTCATGTCGATTCCTGAGGCGGCGCAGTTGGTCTTGCAGGCGGGCGCAATGGGCTTGGGCGGGGAAGTGTTTGTGCTCGACATGGGCGAGGCGATTCGGATTGTTGACCTCGCGCACGACATGATTCGTTTATCCGAAGCAACGGACAACGAAATCAAAGTGATCTACTCAGGCTTGCGGCCCGGTGAAAAGTTGTTTGAAGAGTTGCTAATGGATGATGAGCACACACGTGCTACGCCGCATCCAAAATTGCGCGTTGCCAAAGCACGGGAAGTGACAAAGGACTTCATCGAAACGCTGAGCGCCTGGTTGTATCAAGACAAGCTGCCGGATGACTCTGACGTGCGTCGCGACCTCAAGCGCTGGGTGCCAGAATATGTGGCGCAGGTGCGTCCGAAGTTGAAGTCAGTCACCGGTGCTGCAGGAAGAAAGTCTGCTTGACGTAGCCTGTTGAGTGGCAAAGAAAAAGCCGTAAAGCGTGCGGCTTTTGCTGTCACCAAGGATCGCTCACCGCATTTCAATGCGCAATGCGGCATTCGACATTCCTTAGTGTTGTCGATTGGCACGGGAGGCAGCGGTCGTTGGAACCTGTCGACCACGAGCGGATGCATCTGCACGGCTCAAGTTAGGCACAGTTTGCGCAAGGTGCCCAACTGGGCTTAGCAAACTTTGTTATGTGTTTGAATTCTTGGCGCGCCCGACACGATTCGAACGTGCGACTTCTACCTTCGGAGGGTAGCACTCTATCCATCTGAGCTACGGGCGCTTGGCGATAGTTTACCATTTCACTTTGCGGGGCTGCTTCATTTCTCGGCGGCGAAGAGCACAAAATCGCCGGCTCGATTTACGTCCTGATTGAGTGGGGCTATGGCGAAAGATATAATGGCGCATCACAACATGATTGATCGCGACAACTGAGGCGTTTATGAGTGAGCAAGACCACGGCACAACAGAAGGCAAAAGCAACCCGGTAGGAGTGGCGATTGCCGTCTTCATCGGTACCATAGGTCTCGTTATCGGTATTATGTTGTTGGCGCAATTTGCCATTGGCACGCGACCGCTTGGTGCCAGCCTGGATAAAGCGGCGGCAGAGGCGGCTGTCAAAGAGCGTATTGCGCCCGACGTCATCATCGTCACATCGACAACCAAAGAGTCGGGACCAGTCGCGCCAACACCACCAGCTGTGGTGGCTGCACCTGTCAAGGTCGCCAGTGGTGATAGCGTCTACAAAGCGGCATGTTCCGCCTGCCATACGGCGGGTGTGGCGGGCGCACCAAAATCCGGTGACAAAGCTGCATGGGCACCGCGCATCGCGCAAGGCAAAGAGACGCTTTATAAACATTCGATTGGTGGTTTCCAAGGCAAGATGGGTGTGATGCCTGCTAAGGGTGGCAACGCATCGCTTTCCGACGCAGACGTGAAGGCGGCGGTAGATTACATGCTCGCTGCGGTGAAGTGATCT
>JBEILF010000291.1:0-2287 GCA_040379385.1 Burkholderiales bacterium
GCTGCGTTGCAGAGCTTGAAAGACGTGAAGGCGATGCTGCTGACCGGTGAGCAGCGAGCAACCGACCGACCCACACGCCAGCATTTTGCGCAGCTGGCGCGCGACGTGGAGAAGACGCTAAAGATTCGCGGCAGCTAGACGCTTGGCAACGCGATCCCGCGTATTGCCGAGTTATCCTGCTTCATGGTCGCGGCAAGCAACTTGGAGGCCTGATAGACCGCGCGGATGGTGGGGGTAGGCACGTCGGCACGTACACCGAGCTCGACAACGGCACCCACCAGCGCGTCAATTTCGATTTCGCGGCCGGCTTCGACGTCCTGCAGCATGGATGTTTTGTGTTTGCCCACCTTGGCCGCACCTTCGATGCGTTTTTCGAGCGGAACACGGAAACTCGCGCCGAGTTTTTCAGCGACTGCCTGGGCCTCGCGCATCATGTTTGTCGCCAATTCACGGCCGTATTGGTTTTCACAGATATCGACGAGGGTGGCGTGGGTGAGGGCGGAGATCGGGTTGAACGTCAGGTTGCCCCATAGCTTTAGCCAAATTTCATTGCGAATATTGTCGAGCACCGGCGCTTTTAAGCCTGACTTCACAAACACGTCCGAGAGGTCTTTCACGCGGTTACTTTGGCTGCCATCGAGCTCACCCAGCGGGAAACGCTCCCCCTCGATATGGTGCACCACGCCCGGCGCAACCAACTCGGTAGCGGGATACACAACACAACCGATGATGCGGTCGTTGGGGATACCGTCGAGACATACACCGCGCGGGTCAACCGACTCCACTCGTGAGCCAGCCAACGCGCCGCCGTGATTCACAAAATACCAAAACGGGATGCCGTTCTGCATCGTGATGACGGTAGTTTTCAGGCCGAATAGCGGTTCGAGCTGATGGACGATCGATTCCACCTGATGCGATTTCAGCGCGAGGATTACACAATCGACATGGCCGACTGCGGCAAAACTATCCGTGGCTTTCACGGTTTTGGCTTCGAGCACGCTGCCATCGTGAAATTTGACTGTCATGCCTCGTGCGCGAATCGCGTCGAGGTTCTTCCAGCGTGCGATAAAGGTGACGTCTTCACCAGCGGCCGCGAGGCGCGCACCGACAAATCCACCGATGGCACCAGCGCCTACGATACAAAATTTCATCCCAATCCCTCGAAAACGGTCATGCGACTGATGACGTTTTTATTTCACAGTATTGTGCTTTGCTGCAGGGTAACGCACAAGTGTTTTTGTGCGCCGCTTAAGGGTCTCGTCTGCGCGCATTGCTCCTGCCCCCGCTAATTGCCCCTATCCCCGCCTATTTCCCCTGTCCCGGCCTATTTCCCCTGTCCCCGCGCAGGCGGGGACCCATTAATTTTGTTACTCAATTCGCTACGCCACAACAGATACGCACCAAACAATATCATTGGCACGCAGAGCCACTGGCCGCGCGTCATGCCGAGCGCTTGGAAGCCCAAAAACGCATCCGGCGCACGCGCAAACTCGGCGAAGAAACGGAAGCCACCATAACCAAGCAGGAATACCGCAGACACCGCGCCCACGGCGCGGGGTTTCTTGCTGTACCACCACAAGAGCAAAAACAAAAGTACACCTTCGCCGAGAAAGTTATAGAGCTGCGAAGGATGGCGGGCGACCGGGGTGGCATCGATTTGCGGAAACCACATCGCCCACGGCCAGGTGCCAGCATCGGTAATGCGACCGGGCAATTCACCGTTGATGAAATTGCCAATCCGACCCGCGCCGAGCCCGGTTGGCACCAGCGGCGCGATGAAGTCGGTGACTTCGAAAAAGCTACGATTGTGTTTACGTCCCCACCACCACATCGCTATTAGTACACCGAGGAAGCCGCCGTGAAAACTCATGCCGCCGTGCCAGACGTAAAAAATCTCAATCGGGTTGGCGAGGAAGTCGCCAAACTTGTAGAGCAACATGTAGCCAATGCGGCCCCCGAGCACCACACCCAAGATGCCGTAAAACATGATGTCCTCAATCGACGCCGGTGTCTGGCCCAGATCCGGTCGGCGTCTGGCGTGGGCGCGACCCAATATGACAAACAATACAAAGGCCGTCACGTACATCAGGCCGTACCATTTGACTGAGATGGGGCCTATCGAAAAGACGTTGGGGTCGAACTGGGGATGAGTGAGCATTGGGATTGAAGCTGGAACATCGAAGAAAAAGGCCAGAGCGATTATCGCACTGGCCTCGTCGTGTCACGGTGGCTGCTAAAGCGCGATTAATCCGCCTTAATGTTCGCCTTCTTTACGACCTCCGCCCAA
>JBEILF010000292.1:0-2228 GCA_040379385.1 Burkholderiales bacterium
GGCAAACATCACCGTCGGTCGCGCGTAGATGTCGCGGGTGAAACTGAATGCTTGACGCGGGTTAAGTACCCGTGGCGCAAATATCGAATAGCATAACGAATAAACTTAGCGTTCAGGGAGAAACCATCATGACCAGGAGCAATTCACCACACGCTGGCGGTCGCCACTTTTTGCATATTCCGGGACCGACCCCAGTGCCAGATCGCATTCTGCGTGCGATCGACCAACAAGTCATTGATCATCGTGGTCCAGCTTTTCAGGAACTCGCCAAAGATGTTCTCAGCGGTATCAAAACCATCTTCAAAACGACACAGCCCGTCATCATCTATCCGGCTTCGGGTACCGGCGCGTGGGAAGCTGCGCTGGTAAACACGCTGTCGCCCGGCGACGAGATTCTCATGGTTGAGACCGGCCAGTTTGCCTGCCTATGGCACAAGATGGCTACAAAACTCGGACTGGTACCACAACTGATCGAAACCGATTGGCGCTCCGGGGTGGACGCTAGCGTGATCGAAGCGAAATTGCTGGCCGATACCGCGCATTCCGTCAAGGCGGTATGTGTGGTGCACAGCGAAACTTCAACCGGTGTGCTCTCAAGCATCGCCGCCGTTCGCCAAGCGATGAACCGCGCTAAGCACCCTGCCTTGTTGATGGTAGACACTATCTCTTCGCTCGGGTCCACCGACTACCGCCACGACGAGTGGGGTGTGGATGTCACCATCGGCGGTTCACAAAAAGGGTTGATGCTGCCACCGGGGCTATCCTTCAATGCGATTTCTGCCAAAGCGATGCAGGCAAGCAAGACGGCCACCCTTCCCCGCGCATTTTGGAACTGGGACCAGATGCTGGCATCGAACGAAACCGGCTTCTTCCCATACACCCCGGCAACTAACATGCTCTATGGCCTGCGTGAAGCTATCGCCATGTTGCACGAAGAAGGATTGGACAACGTTTTTGCCCGGCACATCCGTCACGGCGAAGCCGCACGCCGTGCCGTCGCTAGTTGGGGATTGTCCCTACAGTGCAACAATCCTGCCGAGTATTCCCCCGTTCTCACCACAGTACAAGTCCCTTCGGGGCACGATGCTGATCACCTTCGCGCCGTTATCCTGAAGAATTTCAATATGTCACTCGGCATGGGGCTGGCACGCTTAAAGGGTAAGGTGTTTCGCATCGGCCACTTGGGCGACTGCAACGATCTTTCGCTGATGGCTGCCCTTGCCGGCGTGGAAATGGGCTTGGCACTCGCCGGTATTCCGCATCAGAAAGGTGGGGTCGATGCCGCGATGGCATACCTCGTAGAGTGTGCGGCTGAACCGTCTGGGAAAGTCGGCGTCGCGAGCGTTGCCGCGTCCGTCAGAGCGGCGGCGTAGTTTATCGCTTCACCATCAATCTCCCAACATAGTGGCTTCACATAACTGTAGGATTCATGAATCGTCGCGAGATACTCAGGGCGCTTTCTGCCGTTGGTATCGCGTCAACGCTGCCCAAAAGCTACAGCGCATTTGCGCAAGTCGGCTGCCCGAACAAACCCTGTTCGGTTGATCAATCCGTTCCCGGCTGGTGGCGGAACGGGCGTGTTTGCATGGCCCTAAGCGGTCAAGATGGGCAATGCATTGGGCTAGGCGGTGCGCTACTCACGGTCCTCGCTTAGTGCCAAACGTGCTCGTTGTGAATCCTAAGACCGGCTTCAAGACCGAGGCTGACCTAAGAAAGTTTGCAAAAGCCAAACCGGGCAAACTCAACTTTGGCTCTGCTGGCAGCGGTGCATCCCGCCACCTCGCCGGCAACCCGATCACCGCTGCTGCCTGATGTTCCAACCATGATTGAGTTGGGCTACAAAGAGTTCGTAATGACGACCTGGTATGCAGTTTGGGCCATCAAAGGCACACCGTAACTGATCGTCGACCGCCTCTATAACGAGTCGGTAAAGCCGCTGTCAGACCGAGAAATCAAAAACACCTTGTAAGTGATTGACGCAACGGCCGGCAGACAATCATCTACGGAGTTTGCGGCGCATCTCCAGCAAAATCGCTAAGTGGGGCAAGGTCGTCAAGGTTGCGAGCATCAAGATTGACGGCTAATTGAGCCTCATCGCCAAGCAATAACGCCGACCACATGCTCGGCGTTTGAGTTATTACATCTGCTACTGGCAGCAATCACCCAACTGTGAACTTCTAAAAACCGCAAAATTGCCGTCATTTCAGCGCAGGCTGGAATCCAGTCCA
>JBEILF010000293.1:0-2175 GCA_040379385.1 Burkholderiales bacterium
ATGCCAGCGCTCGGTGTCTGCCTCGGCCCTGATGCGGTGCTTTGTTTCTACTCTGATGTGGATGAATCCGGCGAAATGATCCCCAACACCGCGCGCGCTCGTCGCCTTGATATGCAGTTTGCGGTTGCCGCTTGGAGGGTTGGCTAATGCCTCAAGTGGTAGCTGTCGCAGTGTACGCTTTTCAGGCAGCGGCAACTGTGTCTACGATTGTTGGCACGGCAATGGGTTTTTCAGGCATTGTTGCAACCGTTGCAGGAGCGGCTTCGATCATCAGCTCCACCACTCAGATGTGGAGCGCGGTTTCATCGGCCATTGGGTCGAAGCCCAAAGTAAACGCGGCGACGACGCAGCTACAGACTAAGGTTGGCGCAGTCACAGCGCGCGCGATTGTCATGGGTCGCGCTCCTATCGCTGGCACGCTTTTAACGCCGACGCCACTTCAATCCGGGCGCGGTAATGCTTTGGCGACCAACGTCTACACGCTTTCCCATGCTGGTCCGTCTGGGGTGGTCGAGTCCGTTATCTGGGGTGACGATACCGTTACCTTTGACGCACAAGGCCAAGCCATTGGGAAATATGCCAACAATATGTGGCTATTCCAAAAGAATGGCTCTTGGTCGCAAACCTCGATCACGTTCACCGGAACGCCGGGTATTGGCGCAGATACCCCAGCGCAATGGGATTCAACTAAGCGCGCACAAGGCTGCCTCGCTGTTGCGCTGGTGGTGCGATATGCGGCAAGCGTGCTGGCCAACAATATGCAGACCCCGCTATTCGTGGTCGATGCAAATGCGGTAGCGCTCACAGACCCGCGCACAGGCTCGGCTGCTACCACACAGGCACAGCGTCGCAACCCTGCTGTATGGGCCTACTCTTGGCGTCTAGGCTGGTTTCAGAATAGCAGGCGGGTGATGGGCTTAGGCCAGCCTGCAGCCGAATTGCACGCCGCTGGATATGCCTATGCGGCCAACGTCGCGGATACCAATGGCTGGACAATCTCGGGCGAGGCGACAACCGCTGACGACCGATACGCCGTGGAAATGGCAATCCTGCAGGCTTGTGCGTCGGTTCCTGTCGAACGCAACGGCCTGCAATCGGTGGTGACTTCGGCGCTTCGCTCAAGCGTCGGCACGATCACAAGCAACGACCTGCGCGCGGACCCTAAATGGCGCTATAATACGCAACAATCGTCACGACCCACGGCAATTCAGACGCGGTTTCGCTCTGAGACAAATCGCTGGCAAATGGTCGAAGGCGCAGAAGTCACCGACGCAAGCTGGCTTACTCAGGACGCGGGCCGTGAAAAGCGGGTGCCTATTGAATATGCCTATGCGGGCGGCGGCTCGGCACATGTCGGCCATTTGGCAGCTTTAGACGCTTCTAATGCCAGAGAGCCCCTAGTCTTTACGCTGCAGTGCAAGCAGCAAGCACGATATGCGGGCTTTGTTGGCGATGCTGTGACGGTTTCGCTGCCTGAGATCGGGCTGTCATCGACCAAGATGGTGGTCGTCTCACGCATTGTGAACCCAGACGGCACGGTCGATTATGAGCTGCTAGTAGAGACCGACGCTAAATATGCGTTTTCGGCTGGCAAAACGAGCGCGGCTCCATCGTTTACCTTGCAGCCAGGATTCAACATCTTCTCGGTTCCAACGCCTGATTTGGCTGATTGGGCATCTGTTGCGGCGCAAATCACAAGCGGCGCAACCTCCTTGCCAATCGTGCGGGTGACGGGTTCTGCGGCTAACTATAATTTCGCCTCGGGTGTGGTTTTCAAAATCAGGCTTAACTCGGGCGGATCGCCCTGGCTTGTCTCCGAAGATGCGCCACCCGCTGCCACGCAGCACGAATTTCGCGGGCTTACAAACAACACTGGCTACATTGTCGGCATTGCCTATCGCGGTGTGACGGGCGTTGAGGGGCCGGTTCGTGAATTGGCTGCGGTTACGACTGGCACCCTAGTCGCAGGAGAGGCAGGCGCTGGCATCGGTGGCGCTCCTATCCTTAATAGCGAAGTCACGGGCTTTGCAAATCAAGTGATTGACAGTGAGTTTGTGTATTTTGGCCGAACTTGGACAGGCCTGTTTGCGTCCGGGGGCACATGGTCTGTTGCTAGGTTTCAAGCACTCGGCGCGACACAATTCCTGCAGCGATCATCTTCAAACGCCCCCGGCG
>JBEILF010000294.1:0-2172 GCA_040379385.1 Burkholderiales bacterium
CCGGACGCAAAACTCACCGACCGCGACGGCAAACAAATCGGCCGCTACTACGGCCCCCCAATGACATGGGAATCGTCCGACGGCTCAATAGTCACCGGCGCACAAGTCGCGGTCGCGCCCGCATCAGCCTCAGGGGGCAACATCCCATTGCAGCTCGTGAAGGCCAACCCCGCCACCGGCAAGGGGAGCATGGTCGGCACGACCTTCATTCAGCGTGTCGCAACCAAAGGTGGTGTGGCACCTTCGACCGCGTGCGACGCGGCAGCAATCGGCAAAAAAGAAATTGTGACTTACCAAGCCGATTACATTTTCTACAAAGCCAAGTAATCACGAGTCGAGCTTATTCTTTTGTAAGCGTCCTTGGTCGCAGCACAAACCACCACGCCACAAACGCGGTGACGGCACCGAACATCGCGTATTCGATTGGATACGGATAAAGACCGCTGAAGAATTGTTTGGCGTTCGCCTCACCAACGATTAGCGGGAGAAGCGCCCCGCTTACCCCACCAAGTACGGCACCGATGAGTGTCACTTGCCACGCCGCACCCAAGCCAAAGCGGTGGATTAGCAGATATGCAGGAAAACCGAACGCAATCGCGATGGCGTAGGTAATCGCGCTGAGTTGCAGCGCCAATCTCGCGATGTCCACGGGGTCGCTGTTAGGCTCAATCCAAAACGAGCGGAAGAGCGCGGCGGCGATGCCGATCACGAGAAGTGTGAGTGCGAGAAGCGAGATTTTCTTCATTCAAGATGCGAGGCGGGGTCTGGCTGTTTGTTCAAGAAAATCGAGCCTGGCCCTCATGGCACTACAAGCAAGGACGGGCGCTTTAGCGCATAAATAGCTGGAGATGCCCGCCGTTATTGATTAAATGGTGTCTGACCCCAATTTAATTCTTTTTTGGGCTCCGGCTAAAAACCTGTCAAGGGGGTTTTGAAGGAAATAACTGCTTTGCACAATATCACGTTACGTGATATTGTCAATCGCATTAACAAAATCAGGAGCTAGCCTATGGCCACGATCATCCGCACAGGAACCCACACCGTGGCCATCACACAAGACGAACGCGACTTTTTTATTGAGCTGGGCAGCCGCATCGCAGCCATGCGTAAAGGCAACCATCTGACGCAGGTGCAGCTAGCCGAGACGCTGGGCGTGGCACAGCCCACATTGAACGCCTATGAGCTGGGGCAGCGACGTGTGCCAGTGTCAGCCTTGCCGCTATTGGCAAAGGCGCTTGGCGTGAGCCTAGAAGAGCTAATGGGCGAGCCCGCTGCCAAGCGCAGCAAGCGCGGCCCCGCACCAAAGCTGGCGCAGCACATGGAGAAGATCAGCCGACTGCCGAAGACGAAGCAGCGTTTTGTGATGGAAATGCTCGATACCGTACTGGCACAGCAGGGGCGCTAGGGATGGCAACGCAACCCGGCCATCCTGTTGTCTCACACCGTATCGAGAGCCGCATCCAGATCGTGCGTGGCGTGAAGGTGATCATTGATGCGGATCTGGCTGAACTCTATGGCGTGGAAACGCGCACGCTGAATCAGGCAGTGAAACGCAATCCAGATCGCTTTCCGACCGACTTCATGTTTCAACTGAACGCCAGCGAGTTCGCCGATTGGAGATCACAGGTTGTGATGTCCAATCCGGGGGCGAAGATGGGTCTTAGACGATCGCCGTTTGCGTTCACTGAGCATGGGGCACTGATGGCAGCCACGGTATTGAACAGTCCACGCGCGGTGGAAATGAGCCTGTACGTTGTGCGGGCATTCGCGCAATTGCGCGAGGTGCTGGCAACACATAAGGATTTAGCTACCAAGCTCGCGACCTTAGAGCGGCAGATGCAGTCGCTGGCGTTAAAGCACGATACGTTGGCGCAGAACACGCGGGCGCAGTTGAAGCAGGTCTTTGATGCGCTGCGCGAACTGATGATGCCGCCCGATCCACCAAAGCGGCCGATTGGGTTTGTGATTGATGATAAGGACAGCAGCAAGCCGGACAAGAAGGCGGAGAGCAAGCGTAAGAACATCGCAGCAGGTCGCGTTAAAAAGAAATAGCAAGAAGTCGCGCGCTGTGCGACGCGGCGAGTGAAATACAAAGCGGCTAAAGATTAAAAGAACAACGCCCGCAAAGCGGGCGTTGGGGGAATGCTTCTTTTTTATAAAGAGAACAAGCAG
>JBEILF010000295.1:0-2168 GCA_040379385.1 Burkholderiales bacterium
CATATAGCCCAGTCTGTTGAATTCAGCGTGCAGGTCGCGGAACTGACTTCCCTCCAACGTGCAGCCCGGGGTGTCGTCCTTGGGGTAGAAGTAGACAATGTACGGATGTCCCTTGAAAGCTGCTGAGGCGAAACGTTGATTGCCACTGGCGGCGACTTCAAAATCAGGAATGGTTGTATTCATATCTGTCCTATCGGGGATTGCCTAATGAGTGGAGTGCTGCAAAACGCGCGGATACGGTAAACGATGAGTATGGTCGAGGTTGATGACGAATATGCGACGCGGCACCTGCCAATTTTCTACGCGGCTTCCGCAATGATCGGTAATGCGGGCAAAAATGATCTGCCCTGCATCAGCAGCGTTCCTGATCGCCCCGGCACCTCGCCCCGCTCGGCAACGAAGTAGGGAAGACGTTCGCGCACCAATTGGCTGGCGATGTTTTCGGTGGCGACCAGATCGTAACCCTGCGTTTTCCAGCCAACGATCAGCGCTTCCAGAGCAGGGAGTAGCCGCATACCTTCCAACTCGGCATGCATGGTGAAAACATGGGGGGCGCAATCAAAACCCACCGCGGACGGCAGACTCGCTCCATCCGGGCCGGTCATCGCCAGCAGCGAATCGCCGACGTTTGCCTCGGTCACGCCATTGAGCCCGATCAGCTCATCAAACGTTGGCAACGTGGTGGGCAGTTGTGGGCAATCGATGATTTCTGCATTAACCACCGGGTAGTGCGGCACGCCCTGGCCCGCTAGCGCGCGGCCGTCCGAGGCGTATTCAAACCCCATTGATTGAGTGAGACGCAGCGCGTGGGTGTTCATTTGCCAGCCAGCCGCGCCGTGGGTCTTCGATGGTACCTTGAAAACATCGCAGAAACGGTTTTGTGCGCGCTCCATTTCGCGGCGCGTCCAAGCCGCAGAGGCGACTTGTACCCCGTCTTGCCAACGCACATGGTCCCAGCAGTGGATTCCGACTTCAAATCCTTCACCCTTAGTGCGGCGCATGATATCTGGACAACGTTTGCCGATATCCGGGCCCGGCAGCGCGGTGCCGTAAAGCAGGGTGGGGAAGCCGTAATGGGCGACGACCGAAGTTCGTTTCACCTTTGAAAAGAACCCTTTGCGGAACACACGTTTGATTGCTCGACCGGTGTGATCCGGCCCCAAGCTGAACAAAAATGTTGCACCGACTTTATGTTTCCGAAACAGGGCTACCAATCGCGGCACCCCAAACAGTGTCCCTCTTAGGGTATCCACGTCGACCTTTAGTGCCAGAATTTTTTTCATATGCCTCAAATTATAGGGGACGCCTTGTCGCGAAATTCGCGCCTACAATTCCGCTATGTCAATTGATGAACCCACCAATACTGGGCAATCACCCTACGAGTTGCTCGGTGGCGAGGCCGTTGTGCGGCGTCTGGTCGATACCTTCTATGACCAGATGGACGAAGACCGCGAGTTCTTCGGCATTCGTAAGCTGCATCCGGCATCGCTCGCCGCCTCACGCGATAAGTTATCTATGTTTTTGACCGGCTGGTTGGGCGGCCCGCCGCTCTACACGAGCGAATTTGGGCACCCGCGGCTGCGCGCACGGCACTTACCGTATGCCATTGGTGAAGCCGAGCGTGACCAATGGATGGCTTGTATGGCAAAGGCGTTGAAGGTTGTGGGCATCGAACTTTCCATGCGTGAACGGCTGATCGCGTCCTTCGCCAACACAGCCGATTGGATGCGAAACCGCGAAGGGTGAGGCTGGCAACTTGGCGGCCTTGGCCACCAACCACCCAGCCCGCAGCAAAACCACTCCTACGTTTGTCATATTTATGCGGTAACCCTGTGATTTAACGTGATTTTTTGCGCTGCACAATGCTAAAATCGCAGATTACCTAATCGCCGGACCTCAGGACTTCAAAATGCCTCGCGCACTACGCAACATCGCTATCATCGCCCACGTTGATCACGGCAAAACCACACTCGTCGACAAGCTCCTTCATCAGGCCGGTACATTTGCTGCGCACCAGCACATTGCCGAACGGGTGATGGACTCCAACGATCTCGAAAAAGAGCGCGGGATTACGATCCTGGCGAAGAACACCGCGATCGACTTTGAGGGTGTGCACATCAACATCGTTGACACCCCCGGACACGCAGATTTTGGTGGTGAGGTCGAAC
>JBEILF010000296.1:0-2151 GCA_040379385.1 Burkholderiales bacterium
ACTTATTTTGTGGTCGAAAATTTCCGCGAATTATTCGACGCGACCTCGCCTGATTTCACACCTTACTATCAGGAGTTGCATCGGCGGCCAAACTTGGCGGCGGCGACTGTGCTCGACACGGATCAACTCATTAAAGGCTAGCGTTGGCGGGCAGTTTCCGGCATTTTCGTGAATTCAACAGCAAATGTCGACGACCTTTAGGGGGTTGATTTAGGGGGTAAGGTATCGAACGGCGGTACCCTTTTGTTTCTCAAGACGAAAGGACACTGCCATGAAACGTTCGGACCTTACCCTAGACGAAAGATACCTGATTCAGTGCGCTTTGTTGGGCGGTTTCACGCCGGAGGAGATTGCGCTGGAATTGAGACGGAATCGCTCGACCATCCGTAACGAGGTCAAACGCGGTCGCAAGCACCGTCGAGGGCCGTATTGTCCGCATCGGGCTCAACGGCGGCACGACCGGGCTCGGCTGCGCTGTGGGCGGAATGCGCCTAGCAAGCCCGCCGAGATGTGGCGGCATGTCAAAGAGCAGCTCAAGTCGGACAGGACGCCTGACGAGATTTCGGGTCGCCTGAAATACCTTCAAGCGCCCGTCCAAGTCAGCGCGCAGGCAATCTACCAACATGTGTGGCGTCATCAATGGCAACGTTGGTTAAAGTCAGTGCGACGCCGCAAGCACCTCAAACGCCCCGCAAGACGCCCTTGGAACGGTACTGCGCAGCCGATCCAAGGGCGCTCAGAAGATGCCGCACGGCGGATTGAGTTTGGGCACTTCGAGGTCGATAGCATGATCGGCAAGCGCTCCGACAGGAAGCGTGTCGTGGTGGTGGTGGAACGCCAGTCGCTCTATAGCCTCGTGCTGCGTGTGACACACTTGAAGGCGCGTACGGTGGCGCGACAACTCAAGCGACGGCTAGAGGGCTGTGGACTGCCGTTTCTGAGCCTGACTAGTGATCGTGGGTGGGAATTCACCGCACTAGGCGAAGTGATGCCAGACAAAGTTTATGTGTGCGATCCGCATGCGCCGAACCAGCGTGGCACCAATGAAAACCAGATTGGGCGGTTGCGCCTCGATTTGCCGAAGGGCAAAAGCGTTGATAAGGTCAGTCCAGCGAGGATCAAGCGCATTGAGGACAAACACAATCACACACCGCGCGCCGCGCTGGGCTATCTGACACCGTTTGAGGTAGCATTTGATTGCCCTCCGCCGGTCGGCATTTGCTGTTGATACCGCGTTTTCGGCCGGAAATGCCTGTCCCTACTAGAGTTTTATGATTTGTAATACGTTGCCGGAACGGTGGGTGCCGCCGTTCACGCCACGTCCAAGCCATTCGCGCCGCGATTGTGCAACACGTCGTAATCAGTAACCCAAGCGGCCTCTGTACGCGCTAAATTGTCGCCACTGGATTCGCCGACGGCAATATCCATACACAAGGAGGATCAAATGAGCCTAAACCCCATCAAACCACTGACAGACGCGATCATGTTTCCGTTCACATTCATTTACGTGGTCGGACTGTGCGCCTTTATCAACTACTTCACCTCGCCCGGCCATTGGTGGGTGCAATGGGTCGCCTTTGGTATGGGCATTGCGCTGATCAGTGTTTGGTTCCGTGCCTTCAAGTTTCTGGTCGCTACCGTTGGCATTGCAGCGGTCGGCTACTTCATCTATCGCTGGTGGAAAAACCGCCAATCGATGGGTGGAAAGGCCGCTGCAGAGACCGCGTTCGCCGAAGCCCAACAATTGCCTGCGCGTAATCTCGCCGCGGCCAGCAAGACCGGAACCGTAATCGACGTCGAGCGCTAGTTTTTCACCCCAGCCAATTCATCGGAACCTTCATGGCAACTGCCCCCGAAGCCCAAGTCATCAGCCCTGAAGCTGCGCGCGCCGCTGTTGCGAAGCTCAAATTTGATATTGAGGGACAAAATTTTCATCCCCTCGAGGTCTTTCCGCTGTTTCGTCGCTGGCCACGCAGTTTTGTTCGCAATCTGGTCTACACGCTTGTTTTTAACGCCATGTTTGCGGTGTTTTTCACCACGATGGAGCTGATTTCGGTTCGGGTGAAATCAGTCGACCAAGTGCTCAGCATTTTTGGCAATAACTTAGTGATCTCGAACGTCATCGGCTTTGCGTTTTGGGGGGTGATGCAT
>JBEILF010000297.1:0-2122 GCA_040379385.1 Burkholderiales bacterium
ATCTAACCCCGTCCCCGCGCAGGCGGGGACCCAAGTTGACCTGCCCGCGCAGGCGGGGACCCAAGTTGACCTGCCCGCGCAGGCGGGGACCCAAGTTGACCTGCCCGCGAAGGCGGGGACCCATACATGGACGCCCCCGGTTTGCAAGAGCAATCTTTTCATGATGACGACACACGGAGTCGATTGCAGCCATACATTCGGTCTTTGTTGCAGCCGTCTATCTGGCTGCTGACACATGATGAAATTCGCTGATCGTCGCGCAAACAAGTTTGCGTGCTCTAAGCACTTTGGATCCCGCGCGCTTGCCACGCAAAATTAGGCTCCCGCCCGGCGCAACCCTTGTGGTTGTGCGCGGGAGCGGGGTTTTCTTAATTATTCATGTTTAGTTGCCGGATCAATAAAAACTCCCTCGTCCCAGCGCAGGCTCGGCCCCAGACCTTCGTAACTCATTGATCTTGCTGTGGACTGGATTCCAGCCTGCGCTGAAATGACGGCAATTTTGAGGTTTTTAGAAGTTCCCACTACATGCGAGGTTCGGTGATGGGCGGGAACCACCACGGGTTATGTTGTTCGGTCACGTTTTCAATCAACATCCGTTTACGCCGAAAGCGGGTGATGGAAGAGTCACCCATACGTGATGGGCCAAGGCCGGAATTCTTGAAGGCTTGTTTCTCACCATCGTGAACAATCGCTGTCAGCGCCGCATCGTTAATGCTGATGGCGCCGCCATCCATCTGTTTCGCAACCTCGATGGCGCGTTCACGCGGACCGAACACCGCACCAGACAACCCGAATTCGGTGCCGTTGGCGAGAGCGATTGCTTCCTCCGCGTTTGCGACCGACATCACCGGTAACACGGGGCCGAAGGTTTCTTCGGTCATGATTTTCATGTCGGCCTTGACATCAACCAACACCACCGGTTTGCACCAGAGCCCACCGCCATGTGATTCAACATTGCTACCCGCCAGCGCCTTGGCACCACGCGTATAGGCGTCGTCGAGCTGCGCACGGATAGTTTTGGCCTGGCGCTCTGCAATCAGCGGCCCGACCACGCCGTCGTCCAAACTCGGGTAGGCGAGTTTGAGCGCGTTGCATTCCGCAGCCAGTGCCTCGACAAACTGAGTGTAAACCGGCGCTTCAACAAAGACACGCTCAACCGACAAACAGGATTGTCCGGCGTTGGCGTTGCCGCCCCATGCCACCGATCGTGCGGCGCGTTTGATGTCGGCACCTTCTAGTACGATCACGGCATCCTTGCCGCCGAGCTCCAAGAAACACGCAATCAAACGCTCGGCACAATGGCGCGCGATGATGCGGCCCGTCGCAACACTGCCGGTAAAACATACCGCGTCAGCGTTGTCGATCATCGCCGCACCCGTTGCCGGGCCACCTTGCACAAAGCTGAGCACATTGGCGAGTTCGGGCACGCTGTCGATGGCGCGTTGCAGTGGTTCGACAAATCGAGGCGTCACTTCAGACGGTTTGACCATCACTGCACATCCCGCTGCGAGCGCCGGGATCGTATCAATCAGGGCGAGCAGCAGGGGAAAATTCCATGGGCTGATCACCGCGACCAACCCCACTGGCACACTCGCCGCAGTGAGTGTCATCGGTTTGACGACACTTTCGCGAGTTGCGGGTTCTTCAAGTAGCGCCGGAGCACGGGTCGCCCATCGCAGGATGTTGCCGATCACCGAATCAACCTCCAACTCGGATTCGCGCTTGCGGCCAGTATCCACCATCAACGCATCGACAAGCGCCTGACGTTCGGCTTTGACGGCTGCGGCCAATCGAAATAGCACCGCGCATCGGTCAGCCGATGGCATCGCCGACCAGGCAAGGTTATTCGCCCGTAGCTTGGTCGCTCTCGCAGCGATTTCAGCCGGGGTGACAATCGAAAACTGGTAGTCGTACTGTCCGTTGCGCGGATTGCGTACCCGAAACATCTCGGTCATTTTGCCGGGGCCCTAAGTTGAATGGCGGCGATACCGCGCTCGATGGCCGCGCGGAATCCTGCGCGCGATGGTTTCTCATTGGCGAGAACATTGGGTGGGTAGACACTCATCTGGTAGGTGGTCGCAAATGGCTCGAGGCGCAGTCGTGCCAGATAGTTATCCATGCC
>JBEILF010000298.1:0-2105 GCA_040379385.1 Burkholderiales bacterium
GGCGGTTCTTAATGTACTCAATCATGGGCAGGTCGGCCGAATAACCTTTGGGCGGGCGCAACATGCGGTCTTCGTCGGATAGTCCGCCGTAGATATCAACAAATCGTTTGTCCTTTAGCACCTTGGTGAATGACTTGCTATTGCCGGCGAGCGCCTCGCGGATTTTCTTGTGAGCGCCTTTCTCCGGC
Organism: Burkholderiales bacterium; assembly: GCA_040379385.1. Taxonomy (GTDB): domain Bacteria; phylum Pseudomonadota; class Gammaproteobacteria; order Burkholderiales; family Usitatibacteraceae; genus UKL13-2. Next base: position 189 of record JBEILF010000298.1, read on the forward strand.
ATCCAAATGCCAGACGCCACCAGCAGCTTGCCAGTGTGATCGATGTGTATGTAATAAACCGGGCGAGCCTTATCTGTCGTGCGTGCGCCAATCACCGCGCCCAGATGGGTCTTGAGTGGAGATTTGTCCTTGGAAAAGCGGATATCACGGTAGATGCGAAACAACGCTTTCTTCGCCTCAAAGGGGCCGATACCGTTGTCGAATTGCTGGACACGTTTGCCAACATCGGCGATTAGATCGATAAACTCGGCGCGCAGAATGTCGTAGTGCGGCTTATTGTGCAGAAACCACGACTTGGTGTTGTTTTCAGATAGTTCGTGAAGAAACTGGAGCAGGGCGGGGATGTGCATGGCGACGATACCGGATACTGGTGATTGATGCTGCCGATCTGTGAATTGTTCAACCGATTAACCGCCGATAAAGCTCATCTCGATCTTGCGTTGTCGCGCAGTCTCGGCGGTGCGAACCTCGGAATAGTTGTCTTGTCTCACCTGCCAAATGCCGCCAATCGCATTCGCAATCAATGTGTCGTCTTCACCACGGCGCAACAGACTCTTGAGGTCATAGCCGTGTTGGGCAAACAAACAGGTATACAGGAAGCCATCGGTGGACAGTCGCGCGCGCGTGCAGGTTCCGCAGAAGGCCTGAGTGACGCTTGAGATGACACCAAACTCTCCCGCACCATCGCTGTACTTCCAGCGTTTCGCCACCTCGCCGATATGGTTGGGATTGGCAGGTTGGCATGGCATGACAGCATGGATTCGGTTCACCAGTTCCTGCGACGGGATGACGTCATCCATTTTCCAGCCGTTGGTCGACCCTACATCCATAAACTCAATGAAGCGTACGATGTTGCCCGGCATGCTATGTGCCGGCTTAAAGAACTTCGCCATCTGAACGACTTGGTGATCATTAACCCCGCGTTTGACAACCATATTGATCTTGATTTGCTCAAACCCGGCGGCGTTGGCGGCGTCGATAGCTTCCAGCACTTTGGCAACCGGGAAGTCGACATCGTTCATCGCACGAAAGGTTTTATCGTCGAGAGAGTCAAGCGATACGGTCAATCGATTGAGCCCAGCCGCCTTGAGAACCGCCGCCTTTGACTTTAGGGCGGAACCGTTCGTGGTGAGCGTAAGGTCGATACCCGGTATTAGTGCGAGCATCGCCACAAGGTCTTCTATGCCACGCCGCAGCAGCGGCTCACCGCCGGTGAGGCGGATTTTTCTGACACCCTGACCGACAGCGATACGCGCCACCCTGGTGATTTCTTCGAAACTCAATACTTCCGCGTGCGGCAGATATTGGTAGTTGTTGTCAAACACTTCCTGGGGCATGCAGTAGGTGCAGCGGAAGTTGCATCGATCGGTCACGGAAATACGTAGATCGCGAAGTTGCCTGCCGCGTTGGTCTGTTAGTGCGGTGGCGTCGGTGCTGGGCACATACGCAGGAATGGGCAAACTACCGGCCTGGCGCAGATCGGCGATCGGAATTACGCTTTGCATGATTGACGGTCGGGTGTTCACTGACATGGGGAAAGTATAGCGGTCGCATGAGGTTGGGCGCGGGCTTTGAGGTATAAATGCCTTAACATTCAAACATGTCCAATTCGTCTACGCATCCCTCGTTTGCCGTTTCAGTCGTAATGGAGCGTGTCGCCATCAACAGTCGTTGGCAGTCACACAAGTGGCAGCCGGCGGGGATTTTGCCCGACGATGGTACGCGGCAAACATCGCAGGTCATGTCTTCTGCGGCCGACCTAACCGAGGTTTTGTGTCCCGGCTTCGCTTTACAGATTTATGCCGACGAAGCCGAGGGCTATTTTCTCAACGCGTCTTCACCGAACCCGCAGGTGTTTGTGATGTGGCGCCTGATGGAAGATGTGGCCGAAGACGCTGCCGGATATGCGCTACCCCA
>JBEILF010000299.1:0-2101 GCA_040379385.1 Burkholderiales bacterium
GCGGTTCGCCACTTTTTTGGCGAAGCCCATCTCGTGCGTCACCACCATCATGGTCATGCCTTCTTTTGCCAACTCAACCATCACATCGAGCACTTCGTTGATCATTTCGGGATCGAGTGCCGAGGTTGGTTCATCGAACAGCATACAAATCGGGTCCATCGACAGCGCGCGTGCAATCGCTACCCGTTGTTGCTGTCCGCCGGAGAGCTGTGCCGGAAACTTGTCTTTGTGTTCGATGAGTCCGACGCGGTCAAGCAGCTTCAGGCCTTTGTCGCGCGCCTCTTCTTCGCTGCGACCGAGAACCTGCGTCTGTGAAATGGTGAGGTTTTTGGTCACACTCATGTGCGGGAACAGCTCGAAGTTCTGGAACACCATCCCAACCCGCGAGCGAAGTTTGGCGAGGTTGATCGTCTTGTCACCAACCGATACGCCGTCTACCAAGATTTCGCCCTTCTGAAACGGCTCCAGGCCGTTCACCGTTTTGATAAGCGTCGATTTGCCGGAGCCGGATGGTCCGCAGACCACCACTACTTCGCCTTTGGCAACCTGGGTTGTGCAATCGACCAGTACTTGTTTTTCACCGTACCATTTGCTGACGTTCTTAATTTCGATCATTGCCATGGTTATCCTCTATCGCTGCTATGTGTGGTTCTGGTGGGACGATCAAACGCCCCATTGAGTGTGGAGTTTGGTTAGGGGCGGGTTTAGGCGCGACCGGCATCCATACGCGCTTGCAAGTACTTGACAAGCCGCGATGCGCCGAAACAGATGATCAGGAAAATGATCGCCACAAAGATGTACAACTCGACGATACGTCCCGATATCTGCCCGGCTTTACTCGCCGCGCCGAGGAAATCCTTGAGGCCGACGACGTAAACGAGCGATGTGTCCTGGAACAAAATGATCGCCTGCGTGAGCATAATCGGCAGCATATTGCGGAATGCCTGCGGCAGCACAATATGTCCCATCGCCTGCCAATAGTTCATGCCGAGCGCGTAGGCCGCCCACGGCTGACCACGCGGAACCGATTGGATCCCGGCGCGGATGATCTCCGAGTAATACGCTGACTCAACCATGATAAAAGCCACGACGGCGGAGGTGAATGGGCCGACCGCTTCCCCCTGCTGGCCGGTGATTTTTCCGACCAACATTGGCGTGAGGAAATAGAACCAGAAGATCGCCATGATGAAGGGGATCGAGCGGATCAAGTTCACAAAGCCGGCGGACGTGTAAGACAGGATGCGCCAGCTCGACAGCCGGGCGAGCGCGAGGAGTGTGCCGAAGAAAATGCCGCCGACCAAGGCGATGCAGAATAACTTGAGTGACAGAAGCAAGCCGTCCCACAAGAACGGCAGATTGTTGATGATGATCTTGTAGTCAAAATCTCCCATGATCAATGTCCTCCCTGCGAAACATAACCCGGGACGGCAACCTTTTTCTCCAACAAACGCATCGCAAACACCACCGTCAATGTGATCACGACGTAGATCAGTGTCGCGGCGGTGAAGGCCGGGAAGGTCTGGAAGGTGTATTCGTTGATTTGCCGCGCCTGCGCGGTTAGCTCCAGTACGCCAATGGTGAGCGCGGTCGAGGAGTTCTTGAAAATTGTCAGGAACTCAGAGGTCATCGGCGGAATGATGAGACGGTAGGCCATCGGTAGGATCACATAGCGATAAACCTGTGGAAGTGTGAAACCCATCGCCAGTCCCGCGTTGGTTTGCCCTTTTGGCAACGACTGGATACCGGAGCGAACTTGTTCCGCAACCCGTGATGCGGTGTAGAGACCGAGACACATCACCGCAGCGGTGAACTCCCACAGGCTGAATTGCGCAAATGGTAGTGTGATCAAATTGGGGTAGGTCTGTTTGAGCCAGTCGCCCATACTCGTCGGTAGTATTTCCGGCATCACGAAGTACCACAGGAACATCTGCACCAGCAACGGAATGTTGCGGAAGATTTCGACGTAAATAGTCGCGCCGCGATTAAGCCATTTCAAAGGCGTGGTGCGAAGAATGCCGAGAATAGAGCCAAGCGAAAACGCGATAACCCAGGCGCAGATGGATACCAACAACGTCCACATCACCCCCGAGCCCAACCAGCC
>JBEILF010000300.1:0-2046 GCA_040379385.1 Burkholderiales bacterium
AAAGCAGCACTGCGTTCAACCATAAATACCCGCGTGACTTTATCCAAACGTTGCCTCCTCTGCGCCGCTATCACGATGTGCTGTGGCCACAGCGCTGCGCAAACTCCTGCTGCACCACCGACGCGGGAGCCTGCTAAAGCTGAAAAGTCTGATAGGTCTGAAAAGACCGAGAAGGACGCTGCCCCGCCGACAAAGCCCGCTCCAAAGACCGAATCTATCGAAGTCACCAGCGGTCAGGTTTATGACGAGCGCAAAGACGACACGGCAACCAAAGTGGTGGTGAATTCGGCAGAGATTATGAAATTTGGCGACACCCAACTCGCCGACGTATTGAAGCGCCTGCCGGGAATCACCGTACAAGGAAGCAGCATCCGCATGCGCGGCTTGGGCAACGGCTACACCCAGATTCTCATTGACGGTGAACGCGCCCCGCCGGGCTTCACCATCGACCAACTCTCACCGACCGCCATTGAGCGCATCGAAATCCTACGCGCGGCAACCGCTGAATTCAGCACCCAATCGATCGCCGGTACGATCAATATCGTGCTGAAGAAAAAGGTCTCGCTCGCGCAGCGCGAAGTCCGCGCCGTGTATGCACAGGGAAGTTTCTATAAGTCACCGAGCGCTAACTTTGTGGTGTCGGACAAAGACGGCAACTTCTCGTATTCGGTGAATGGCTACGTTTATGGAAACAAGACCAACTTTCCCTATTCGATTACTGAAACAGGCTTTGATGCACAGGGGAATCGCATCCTGTTCCGCGCCTCTAGCGGCCTCTCCGAAGGCACAGGGAAAGGTGGCGGCATTGGGCCGCGCCTGAATTGGACGCTCAAAAACGGTGATACGTTGACGTGGGCGAGCTTTTTGAACTTCAACCACGGTGATGGCAAGGGTACGTTTCGCTACGATTCACTCGTTGGCAACCTACCGCCAACAAATTCATCTATTTCTCGGTACGAATACGTCAACGACTTCGTCCGAACCGACCTGAACTGGATCGCCAAACTCGCCGAAGGCGCCAAGCTCGATACCAAACTTGGCCTATCGGCAAACGTTAACCGCAACAACAACTACAGCAAAGGTTTCAACGCCGCCAATCAGCAAAACCTAGACCGCAGCCAAGAGGTATCAGGCCGCAATCGCGGCGTGACCTTCACCGGCAAATACTCAACACCCGTCGTCGAGGGCCATGCGTTGGTGGCAGGATGGGACACCGGACTCACCAAACGCCGGGAGGACAACAGCTATCGCGATATCGCCTTCCCCGGTGTACTTCCAGCCATCAGTCCAGTTAACAGCAATGAGTCCTTCGATGCCGAGCTATTAAAGTTAGCCGCCTTCGCGCAAGATGAATGGAATGTCACGAAGCAGTGGTCGGTTTACTTGGGCTTGCGATGGGAAGGCATTACCACCACAAGCCAAGGCAACACTTATATGGAAATCCGTAATCGCTCCAGCGTGTGGAGCCCGATCGCGCAGACGCTCTACAAACTACCGGATCGCAAAGGAGAGCAGATCCGCCTCGCCCTTACACGCACTTACAAAGCGCCGAACATCAATAGTTTAGTTCCGCGTCGCTTTACTTCGGTCGACAATAAGCCGACGGCTCCTGACTATCTAGGCAATCCCGATTTACGGCCTGAACTCGCCACCGGCATCGATATCGCGCTGGAAAAATTCTGGGATCAAGGTGCCTCGGTGAGCCTATCGGCGGCGATACGCCGCATTACGGATTACAACCGTCAAGGCTTGCGTTTCATAAATGGCCGCTGGGTGCAACTACCGATCAATGACGGACAGGCCGAAACCAAGAGCTTGGAGTTCGACGCCAAGTTGCCACTGCAGAAGTTCTACCCGACGGCACCCGGCATCGATTTTCGGATCAATATGAACCGCAACTGGTCGTCGGTCGATTCTGTTCCAGGGCCGAACAATCGTCTGGATGCACAAACACCGTTTAGCGGCACTGCGGGTCTCGATTACCGCATGAAGAATGGCGTGGTGAGCGCGGGCGGCTCGTACAGTTTCCGCAGCGGCGGCGATGTC
>JBEILF010000301.1:0-2026 GCA_040379385.1 Burkholderiales bacterium
GGCAGTCTCCGCATCGATCAAGGTACCATGCTCAATCGTACGCACGCCGAAATCCACACAACGACGAATCGCATTCGCCGGATGGCAATGTGCGGATACATAGGTGCGGCGCTCGACACACTCGCCGACGATGGCGCGAATTTCATCTTCGCGGTATTGATTCATCCAGATGGGATCCGTCGGTGAGGCAACACCGCCCGAGCCCATGATCTTGATGCAGTGTGCGCCTTGACGTAACTCCTCGCGCACCGCCTTCAAACATTCATCCACACCATCTGCGACCACACAAAGCGCGTTGAACACACCGCCCGAACACGCACACAGCGCCTGATAGTTGGGACGCTCTTCAATCTGCCGGAAGTCGCCGTGGCCGCCCGTCATCGACAGCGCCTTGCCGGAATAGAAAAATCGCGGTCCTTCAAACATCTTATCGGTGATCGCGCGGTGCAGGCTGTAGTTACCCCCGCCGACATCGCGCACGGTGGTGAAGCCACAGTTCAGCGCGTGCTGCAACATCCGCACCGCGTGCGCGGCGCGATAGGTTTCGCCCAAACGCTCTATGGTTGCGACCGAAACATCACTGGCGAACGCATGAATGTGTGCATCGATCATGCCAGGTATCAGCGTTTTTCCCGCAATGTCGATGACCAGCGCATCTGCGGCTGTGACCGGCTGGCGGGAGACTTCCTGAATCAGCCCATCCGCAACCACCACACTCATACCGTCAGCACAATCCGCGTTGGCACCATCGAACACACGCGCATTGGTGAAGATCATCGTCGGCATACGGCACGCTCCTGAGTTATTGGCAATATGCCAAACTCGTTCATCCACGGGCTTTTCAGAGCCGTATTGGCTTGAAAGCGCCGTGGATAATAGAGTTTTGAATTGTGGATGTTGCTAAACGGAAACGAGCCGGGAAGGTTTGTCAGGCCCGCCCGAAAATGATTTTCTCCTGCCGCAACAACTGCGCGATGAGAACCATTGCAACAACGAAGATGGCGGCATTGACGGCTGCGGGTAGCAGATAGTGAATGAGATCGGTGGTTTCGCCGCGCAGCAGGCGTGTGATGACCATCAGTTGCGCCAGCACCGGCACAAACAGTTGCCAGGTCGCGTCTTTAAGCTGGGCGAACATCGCCACCGCCGGCAAGATGGCGACCAGCTGAATCGCGTAGGTCGCGTAAGTCTGTCCCTCTTTGAAATTGCGTCCGTAGGTAGCCAACAGCATTTGAATCGCCGCCATAGCCGGCGCAAAGGTGAGCAGCATCAGGAAAAACATGCCGTACTGGGCAGCAGACAGCGAAAGCACTGAGCCAATCGCCGGCAGGTTACCGTACTTGAGGGTTAGCGCAAAACCGATGAGGGTTAACACGGCAATGCCCAAGCTGTAGATGGACACCGCCACCCCCTTGCCCAGAACCAGCGCGTCGCGTCCGACGGGGGTCATCAACAAGGGTTCAAGCGATCCCCGTTCACGCTCACCGGCGGCCAGGTCAACCGCCATCGCCGTACAACCAGTCACACAGCCGATCAGCGTGATCCACGGGATAATGAATAGCAGTCCGGCGGCACGTTGCGCGGCAGTACCCAAGTTGGTATCTTGCACTTCAACCGGCCTGAGCAGCGTCGGCGCAATGCCCCTCGCGATCAGCCGTTGTGCCGAAACTTCAGCGTTGAAGGCGCGCATCACCCGCCGCAACACGCCGACCGAGGCACCACTGGAACTTTGCCGCGTATCGTCGTAGACCAGTTCAACCTTGGCTTCACCGGTCAAAAATTTCTCGCTGAAATCGGCTGGAATCACCATCACCGCGTCGTGATTGCCTTGTTTGATCAGTTCACGAAAGTCCGGCTTGGGGTCCAGCAGCTTCATATCCTGGCGTTGCAAAAAATTCACCAGCTCAGGCGCGTGTTGTTTGCCCGACACATAGATTTCTTTTTTCTCTGCCTTCGCTTCGATAGAGCCAATGAAGTAGCCTAGCCCCATCAGGATGATCGGTCCCATTGCAATTGACAACAAAAA
>JBEILF010000302.1:0-2024 GCA_040379385.1 Burkholderiales bacterium
CTCGCGCACATCTATATGGGCACAATCGGCACACAAGGTGCCTATCAGGGCATGCGTGAAGGTTATGTTGATGAAACTTGGGCCAAGGAGCATCACGAGATGTGGTACAACGATGTCCGGGCTGGCAAGGCTGTGCAAAAGCCTGTTGGCGCGGCGCAGCCTGCTGCCGGCGACGATTGAGGAGCGAGAGATGAAATTTAAATCGCTCGTACTCGCAGCCTGCCTATGTTCCGCCAGCGGCTACATCGCCGCCAAACTTCCTCCGCCCCCACCAGTGGATCCTGCCGTCGCTGCTGCAAAAGCAGAGAAGGACAAAGCGACTGCGGAAAAGAACAAGGCCGATCAGGCGCGTTATGAAGATAAGTCGGTGGCTAACTTTCAGAAAAACATGAAAAACGCCGGCAAGCCTGTACCGAAGCCGACGCCGATTGCGGTTGCGGCGTCTGCTCCCGCAGTTCCTCCAAAGAAGTAGCAGCCAAAACACATCATTCCTGCTGCGAACGCAAGGTGCTGACGGTGCCAACTTGTGAAAGGGTAAATCATGCGTCCACGCTTTGTTCAATCAGTCGCCGTGATACTCACAGTTGCGGCGGGCAGCTTGCTGGGCTGCATGCAAAGTCGGGTTCTCTGTAGGTAGCGACGCAACGCCGCGTTTATCGCAACTGCCGCCATTGTCGGCAGCCGCGAGCAATCCCATTACCCGGCCAAGGTTGCGTTGGGTAAGCAGCTCTTTTTTGATAAGCGCATGTCCGGCTCCGGCCAAAATTCCTGCGAGAGTTGCCATTACCGCAACCTTGGTTGGACAGATGCGCAAAAGCTGTCCAAGAAAGATGACGGTAGCATGAATACGCGGCACACGCCGACGCTGTACAACGTTGGATACTTGAAGGCGTGGTATTGGGACGGTCGCTCGACGACCTTGGAGGGCCAAACCATGGCAGCGTGGAGAGCCCAAACAGGTGCAGATCCGGCGAAGGTCGCGGCGCTGTTGTCAACAGTGCCGGGCTACGTTGCCCAGTTTCAAGCTGTTTTTGGCACGCCGCCCACACAGGAAACCATTGTCGCCGCGTTGGCCACCTACATCCGTAGCAAGAACAGCGGTGATTCCCCTTGGGATCGACACGAAAAGGGCGAACGGAATGCGGTGAGTGCAGACGCCAAAGAAGGGTATGCTTTGTTTATCGGCAAGGGCAAGTGCGTGATCTGCCATATGCCGCCGCTTTATTCAAACGGCGAGTTTTACAACATTGGGCTAGAAGCCAACAAGGAGAAGAAAGACTTAGGACGTTTCAATGTAACCAAGCTGGTCGAAGACACCAGTGCATTCAAGGTCCCGACCCTGCGCTCGGTGGCTATCTCTGGGCCGTACTTCCATGACGGCAGTGTTTCCAGTTTGGAAGACGCTGTGCGCTATATGGCTAACGCTCACAACGCTGACCCTAACAAAACGCCAATCCTCACTAACGTCGGCCTGACCGACTCCGAAATCAAGAAGGTAGTGGCGTTTCTGACGACTCTGACCAGCGACGAGCCTCTCGATCGCCCGACGCTTCCCTAGTCGAAATCCACGTGCCCGCTTGACCCGGTCGTCGCGCGGGCAATGTTTAGGGTATCTGGGATACTGTGTGGCGTCGAGCGGCGCTAAAGGTGCGCCATCCCAGCGCAGTCGGCACAAATCGGCCTAACGGCGTCTTTCGCGATGCCAGTCCAATTGCGCATTGTTGAGCAACAATCCTTCTTGGGAATCAGCGATAGATGATTCCATCAAACAGGATTGTATGCCGACGACGATCTTCAGAAAGCAGGACTCAGTTCTGTTGCTTTGCTTCTCGCCTCAACACGTATGACTCTGTCATCAGATGCGGGGGCGGGTTTTAGATCCACCCTAACCAGTCACGGTCAGCCGAAGCCCCGGTCGCAATACCGCATTAGCTTTTAACCGATTCCGCGCTAGCAGAGCGTCGACGCTGGTCTGAAATTTGCGTGCGATGGCGTAGAGAGTATCGCCATTGCGAACGGTATAC
>JBEILF010000303.1:0-2011 GCA_040379385.1 Burkholderiales bacterium
ACGATGGATTTGGTGTGGGTGCAACCAGATGGAACCTTGGTCGCATGGTTGATCAATCCGACCAATGTGCCGTACCCGACTGTCTTCCCAGATGCAGGAAGAGCACCTACCGGACTTGTGCCAGTTGAGCCGTGAGTACACAAATGACATGCAATGAGAATCCAAACAGAATCCAATGAGAGTCAATAGCAATTCTGGACGATGGGCGCAACGCGAGACGATGTGACTGCTTGTGCGCCCCCGGCGTCACTGCGTCCGCTTAGCCAAACGCGTAGCGTCTACGCTGAGTGGCAACAAACCGGATGATGGTGGCCGCTTCATTGGGCGCAAAGTAAAGGGAACGACGCAAACAAACTGCCCGACCAGCGGGTGTTTTTAACCCGCTGTGGCGTGGGCAATGCGTGGCAACGTGGATGCGCCATATGTGCCAAACAACCTGCCGCACTGATACTGCTTCAAAATTTATAAAAGCATGCAAAGGAGAGACGAGTGGCCGCCCCAATCCGCAGGGCGGTCGCCCGTTGCTAGTCGATGCGTAAGCGTTGCGCCCCGTTGCCGGCTTTCTTTTTTGGCAGCGTCAACGTCAGCACACCGTTGTCGTACTTGGCTTTTGCCTGCGATTCATCCACGTCCTGCGGGAGCTGGAATGCCCGCGAGACCGAGCCAAAGTAACGCTCGCTGCGGAGCAGCTTGTCATCTTTACTTTGGGTATCTTCTTGTTTGACTTCAGCGCGTACCGTGACGATGCTGCCGTCAACCGAAACCTGAATATCGTCCTTTGCTACACCAGGGACTTCGGCCTGCACCGTGTAACTGGTACCGTTTTCTTTGATGTCAATTTTGATCTGGGCCGGGCTTGGTAGCGCATCGCCGTGTAGTGGTTTTACGTAGAAAGCGGGCGCGACATCCCGGAAGAAATCATCGAACAAACTGCCGCGTGTCATCAACGAATTCATTGCCATTCTCCTAGGTTTCGATTGCTGTGGGAACTTCCACAACTGGAAAATAGGACCAGACTGGCAAAACACAAGTGCAATACTGCCGCCGTTTGATATAGATCAAACGTGAATTTGCGCCACATTCAGTCAACAAAATCCAGATAGCAGAGTCAAGCAGCGGGCCTATCTGCTTGATGACTTGCAAGCGAGTGGGTGATGCTCATTTCACCAACGGATCGCTAAAGTTCACTAAATGCCTGCTCCAAGTATCTTGCGAGTCTTGGCAGATTCGGCAATACGTCCGACGCGATCAACCTAAAGAAGAGATCACCCGCATAACTAAATAGTGTTAGGTTGTTCAGCAGATTGAACGAAGGAGGGATACTGACCGGGTGCATCTCTTCCATCTTGGCACCACGCTTGTACAGACGCTGTTTCGGTCCGGCAACGTTTGAGACGAGTTTATTGCCCCTCGGCGGCATGCTGTCACTGAGCTGTAATAGTTCGGCAACCTGCGTGATCAGCTCGGCAAGAGGGTGCAGGACTCGATGGCCTCAGACGCGACGTTGTCGATCATGGTGCGAACGTTACACAATGAAACCCCGATATTGCGCAAACGCACGTACCGGTCATCGGTGGGTGGAGATAACTCCACCAAGATGATGCCAATTTTGTTGCCCACTATTTTTTCGCCTTCGCGGCGTAAATTGACCGGCATTTGAATGATGATCGGCTGGTTGAGTGAAACGCCCTGATCATTCAAATACCGGCGCAGCGCAGCGTCGATGCACGTGAGTGCAACGTGATTCAACGTTGATCGGCTGGGCTTACGAATCGTTTGCATGTACGCCATCGAAATGCCGCTCGAGGCAAAGCTCTTTATGTCGTACCGGCGAAGGCCGGTACCCGAGGCCATTGCCTAACCTGAACATTTCATCGGGGCGCGTTCGAAAGCGGGCGAGTGGGTGAACAGGCGAGCGATTTTTTGCCTGACCGACCAGAGCCTAGCTGGCTATGCTTCGGCAGCAAGGCGGAACATTGCCGTCGAATCGCCCGCGAGCGAACCTACAGCC
>JBEILF010000304.1:0-1985 GCA_040379385.1 Burkholderiales bacterium
CACCCAAGTGTCCGGTGACATCAACAACCTCGCCGATGAAATAGAGATTGGGCTGGTTCGTAACGGCCATTGTCTTTGAAGAGAGCGTACGGGTATCGACACCACCGAGGGTGACCTCGGCTTTGTTGTAGCCGAGTGTGCCGGAGGGCTTGATACGCCAATCGCGTAGCTGTTCGAGTGCGGTGTTAAAGGCGGAATCCGACAGTTCGTTGGCGGGTTTGGTTAATTGATGGGCCAGACACCAACTATCCGCAAAACGGCGTGGCAATACCTCCGCCAACAAATTATGCAGTTGCGCTTTGGATTGCCGCTTATCTTTTAGTGCCGCCGGTTGTGCCCCGGGCAGGACGTTGACGTGGATTGGGTCCTTTGCAGAACCTGCCTGCCAATAGGACGAAATTTGCAAAATAGCCGGCCCGGATAACCCTCGATGAGTCAGTAATACCGCTTCGCGAAATTCGCCGTCGCCGCAAGACACTGTTGCGTCCAGCGAAATCCCCGACAAATCGCCAAACTTCGCCAGCGACTCGGGCTCGAAGGCGAGAGGCACTAGCGCAGGCTTGGGCGGAATGATGGCGAGTCCAAATTGCTCAGCCACCTGATAGCCGAACGGCGTTGCGCCGATTTTTGGCACTGCGAGTCCACCGGTTGCAATCACTAGTGCCGTGCAACTCATCCACTCATCGCCGATACGTACTTCATAACCCGAGGAAACAGCCGTGATTGATGACACTTGTACCGGCATGCGCCAGCTGACGTGTGCCCGATCACATTCCGTCTTTAGCATCTGAATAATCTGCACGGCGCTGTCGTCACAAAAAAGCTGCCCGAGGGTCTTCTCGTGATACTTGATCTGATGCGACTCGACGAGTTTGATGAAGTCGTTGGGCGTGTAGCGCGCCAGTGCCGAACGGCAGTAGTGTGGGTTCTGGGAGAGAAAATTTGCCGGCGTGGTGTGCAGGTTGGTGAAGTTGCAGCGCCCGCCACCGGAGATACGAATTTTTTCGCCGAGCTTGTGATAATGGTCTAGCAGTAACACTCGCGCACCGCGCTGTCCCGCCGTGGCAGCGCACATCATTCCGGCTGCTCCGGCGCCGACGACAATGGCGTCGAAGTGATTGGGTTTCATGCAACGATTTTAAGCGCTTCGCGGCTTTTCGATCACTTTATGCATTGGAACAAACCTCATCCATGTTCCCGCAACCACCTCGTAGTCGACCGGCATGTCGGCAACGAAACCACACGCTTCATACAAGCGTTGCCCTGGCAGGGTGGCGAACAACGTCAATTTTCGAAAGCCGTGCGTCTTGGCTTGGTCCTCGCAATGTTTCAAGATTCGTCGGCCAAGCCCTTGCCGTGCGGCGGTGGGAGCCACAAAGAAGGCGCGAATCCGCGCGGCGTCAGTTTCGGCATCAAGCTGCTCGGCCGGTTCGACAACGCGCTCCGCGTGTTTGTCACCGCCGAATAAGGTGGTGCGAAAGCTCCAGCCGCCGGCAGCTGCCAATCCATCCGGGCCTTCCACCAACCAATAGGTTTGGTCGCGAATCAGTTGTGTATCAACGCCGAAAGTGCCTTGCAGGGCACCTTGAATCTGTTCAGGGGCGTAATCGTTTTTGCCTAGACCGAAAGCAGATACTTCAATGAGGCGCGCGATTGCGGGGATATCGTCAATCGTGGCCAATCGTAACAGCCAAGCCGTGTTATTGATTGATGTAACTTTCAAGTTGGGCAATCGTGAATTCATGATCCGCGATGATGTCGTTCATAAGATCGCGTATCGACAGCATGCCGACCACCTTGCCGTGGTCGAGCACCGGCAGGTGGCGGATATTTTTGTCCGACATTAGCGCCATACATTCGCGGGTGCGGTGGGTTGGGGTTACGTACAGAACTGGGGTGGTCATGATTTCGGAAACCAGCGTTTCGCGGGAATTGCGTCCAACGATAGCGATCTTTCGAGTGTAGTCTCGCTCGGAAAAAATACC
>JBEILF010000305.1:0-1966 GCA_040379385.1 Burkholderiales bacterium
ATAGCAACTGCCGTGCCGAGAGCAGCGTCGCAGGAAAGGTAGGTAAATAATGTTGAGCTTACGGGTCAAACGATTTGTTTGGGTTGCAGTGGGAGTAGCGACGATTGCCGTTGCGGTGGCGCTAGTATTGCGCGCGTTTAATTCAAACTTAGTGTTTTTCTTTACGCCGACAGAAGTCTCGCAAAACAAAGCGCCGAAAGACCGCACCTTTCGTATCGGCGGCCTAGTCACTGAGGGCAGTGTTCAACGCAAACCGGATGGTTTGACCGTGGCCTTTACCGTGACTGACACGATGCAGTCGATTCCCGTGCGTTATACCGGCATCCTGCCCGACCTCTTTAAGGAGGGGAAGGGTGTGGTGGCGCAGGGGAGGATTGGTGGTGACGGAGTGTTCACGGCCTCTGAAGTGCTGGCCAAACACGATGAGAACTACATGCCCCCGGAAGCGGCAGAAGCGTTGAAGCGCGCCGGGCATCCGATTGAAGGCAAGGTGTTCGCTGGCCAAAAGCCGGTGGTGACACAAACCCCTGAAAAGAAGTACTAATATGATTCCGGAACTTGGTCATTTTGCACTCATCGTCGCGCTGTGTTTGGCGATTTTGCTGGGCACCCTGCCTCTTGTAGGCACGTTCCGCAACAATGAACGTTTAATGGCCATGGCCAGGCCGCTCGCTACTGGACAGTTTGTATTTGTGTTGTTCGCCTTCGCCTGTTTGATCTATTGTTTTGTCACCAGCGATTTTTCGGTCAAGAATGTCGCGGCGAATTCAAATACCAAGCTGCCGGTGTATTACAAGGTCACCGCCTCTTGGGGCTCGCACGAAGGTTCACTGTTGTTGTGGGTGTTGATGCTCGCCGGCTGGACGTTTGCTGTGTCCACGTTTAGTCGAAATTTGCCGCAAGAAGTCATTGCCCGCGTATTGTCGGTGATGGGTCTGATCGCCATCGGCTTCTTTCTGTTCATGCTCATTACGTCTAACCCGTTTGAACGACTGGTGCCCGCCGTCGCCGAGGGGCGCGACCTGAATCCGCTGCTGCAAGATCCGGGCATGATCTATCATCCACCGATGCTCTACATGGGCTACGTCGGTTTTTCCGTGGCGTTTGCGTTCGCGGTTGCGGCACTCATCGGTGGCAAGCTCGACGCAACTTGGGCGCGTTGGTCGCGCCCTTGGACCACAGCCGCTTGGATTTTCCTCACGCTCGGCATCGCACTCGGTAGTGCCTGGGCCTACTACGAGCTGGGCTGGGGCGGCTGGTGGTTCTGGGATCCGGTCGAAAACGCATCCTTCATGCCGTGGTTGGTCGGGACTGCGTTGATTCATTCGCTCGCGGTCACCGAGAAACGTGGCATCTTCAAGAGCTGGACGGTGCTGCTCGCGATCATCGCCTTCTCGCTGTCTTTGCTCGGCACGTTCCTGGTGCGCTCCGGCGTGCTGACCAGTGTGCATGCGTTTGCGACGGATCCCGCACGTGGCGCATTTATTCTCGGCTTCCTGGTGATTGTCACCGGCGCATCACTCGCGCTATATGCGTGGCGCGCGCCGCAGCTTGGATTGGCGAAAATCCCCGGCGCGTTTACACCGGCCTCGCGCGAGGCCATGCTTCTGGCGAATAACGTGCTGCTATTGGTGGCGATGCTGGCGGTGATGTTGGGTACGCTCTACCCGCTGTTTTTGGATGCGCTAAATCTGGGCAAGATTTCGGTGGGACCGCCGTACTTTGATGCGGTGTTTTACCCGTTGATGGCACCCGCACTGTTCTTGATGGCGGTCGGCCCGATTGCCGCGTGGCGAAACGCGACCCTGCCCGACTTGTGGACGCGGTTGAAGTGGGCACTCGGTACGGCCATCGGCTGTGCAGTGGTTACGCCTTTTCTCATGGGCAAGTGGACACCCCTGATCTCACTGGGTCTGCTGCTGGCGTTCTGGATCATCGCCGCGTCGCTGGCGGGCATCGTTCATCG
>JBEILF010000306.1:0-1896 GCA_040379385.1 Burkholderiales bacterium
CGAAATACGCCATCATCGCTTTGTCGATAAGCACTGGAAGCTGCATGCCTCCAAGCGACTCATCTTGTGACGCCGTCACCAGTCCCGCCTTGTTAAACGCCTCGATGGCGGCCTTTACCTCGGCAATGACGGTCACATGTTGGCCGTCGAAGTGCGGTTCGTTTAAGTCACTTTTACGGTTGTGCGGCGCAAAGAATTCTTCCGCCAGCTTTTCCGCTGTGTCGAGCACCGCATCGAAGGTTTCACGGTCATGTTGGCGATAACGTTCGTGCACCGTGAGCGCCTGCGCATCTAACCATTCGTAGAGCAGAAAATTCAGATCGCGGCGGGAGAGCAGTGTGGACATGGTAGCGGGATCCTATTGCATGCTAGGGTTTACACGACGATATCGGTATGCGCGACCGCTCTTCTCCCGCACCCCTCGTGGGGGGCGGAGCAAAGTGGCACCTCGCGAAATCCTCGCTCCACCCTTTGCAGGGACTGAGATGATGATTGCTCTCAGCAATCATCTTGGTTTTCTTGGCATGCGCTGAAATAGGCGGTCGTACAGCCAGTTCGGCGTGATACGAAGTAGCCGTGATGCAATCCCCATCGACCATGGGATTACAGTGAAAGACGTGTTGCGTTCAATCGCGCGCGCGAACCGAACCACCGCTTGATCAACATCGATCAAAAACGGCATTTTGAATTTATTCACGGCAGTCATCGGCGTACGAATGTAGCCGGGGCAAATCGTCACGACGGCGACACCAGCCGAGCGTAATTCGACGCGCAAACTTTCACAGTAGCGAATCGCCGCCGCCTTGGATGCGGAATAGGCTCCGCCACCAGGGATACCACGAAACCCCGCGACACTTGCGATACCAACGAGTGTGCCACAACCTTTGGCTTTCATCGGCTCGACAAAGGGATGAAAAGTGTTCACCATGCCCATGACGTTGATGTCGAAGATGTCTTGGAATGCTTGTAGGTCGTCTTCAATTTCGGTCAACGTGCCGCGCGACACACCTGCGTTGGCGATCACAATATCCGGCGGGCCGTGTTTTGCCATGAAGTCGACAGCAGCCGACGTAAGCGCTTTTGCATCCCGGACATCACAGACATAACACTCGGGCTTCGGCGTGAGACTGGCGGCGACACGGTCAAGCCAATCGCCGCGTCTGGCAACCAACGCTAACTGCGCACCTTGACCTGCGTAGTGACGGGCGAGTGATTCGCCGATACCGCTAGAGGCACCCGTAATGAAGATTTTTAGCATGGTTGCAGTTTATCAGCGGGCTGTCTTCACGCCGTGAAATTGCCGCTGCCAAAACAAAAAACGGCACCCGAAGGTGCCGTCCAGATTCACACTTCGGAGAATTTATTTCTTTGCTGGCTCCGCTGCGCGAGTGTTCGCTTTTGCGGGCGCTGATGGGCGGGTGGAACTTGCGGGGTTTGCGACGTTTTGAGAGCGAAACTCATTGATGACCCTATCGGTGGTTGCGAGCATAGCGGACGCGTTGCCCAAAAAATGCACCATTACTCGGCCATTCACGACGATAGTCGGAGTGCCGGTCACCTTGTATAGGCCCGCAAGCTGTCGACCACGCCTGACTTTCGATTGAACTGTGAATGATTGTTCAACTGATTCATATTGCTTGGGATCCACCCCATTTTTTTCCAACCACTTTAAGTAGGTCGGCTTATGACCCAAGATAACTCGCTCGTTGTGCATGGCCTCAAAAATCTTCTTATGTAGGCGTTCGCGCTGACCCCTCGCGTCGAGTGTGTGAAAAACGGTGATCTCGTCAACGCCCATTAAGTTGAGCCCGGCTGGAACCGCTCTGAACGAAACGTCGGGCGTCAAGAGTTTGATCCATGCTTCAAGCGGCGTATCGACTATCGAACACTCCCCGC
>JBEILF010000307.1:0-1819 GCA_040379385.1 Burkholderiales bacterium
AAACGAGACCCTGTGAGGCCTGCGTACTCCATCGCAAAAATATTTGCACACGCCGTCACACCTGAACCACATTGATGGACAACTTCACTTCCTCCCTCAACGAGATTGGCAAACGCATCATGTAACACTTCAGGTGATTTCATGGTGAGATCCGCATTGAGATTCTCTTTGTAAAACCGATTCACGGCACCCGGAATGTGCCCGGCGACGGGATCAATCGGTTCCACATCACCGCGATAACGTTCGGGGGCACGGGCATCAATGATTGTGAGGCCCGGACGATTGATACGCGGCAGTAACTCTTCCACACTTGTGAGCATCAGCGCATCAGCGTGTCCGCTAAACGGTGCCGGGCGCGCCTGTGGTATTGCGCTCTCTAGCGCATATCCGGACGCCTTCCAATGCTGAACTCCGCCATCAAGCAGCGAAGCATTGCGTAATCCAACCCAACGACACAGCCACCACAAACGCGCGGCGAACTGCCCGCCGACATCATCGTACGCAACGACTGTCGAACGCTTGGTCACGCCATGTCGTGCGAGAAATGCGCTGAATGCCGCGGGCGAAGGTAGCGGGTGTCTACCGTTAATCCCGGTCTTCTCTCCAGACAAGTCAGTATCGAGGTTGGCAAAGAAGGCTCCGGGCACATGTCCTTCTCGATACATGCTTTCGCCCCTACCGGGATTCAAAAGATCATGCCGACAATCAAACACAACCCAGTCAGGGTCGTTTGAATGCGCATCAAGAGATTTCGGTGAGACCAACATCGCAATGTCTCCAATCAGTGGGAAGTAAATTTATCGGGCTAATCTTCTTCTGCGGGAAGCGTAGGTCTGCCCTTCACGGAAGCGGGCTTTTCACTCGCAAACTTTGCCATCAGGCCACTAGCAACAATGATCGCCATCCCAATCCACGCCATCGGTGGAAGTTTTTCATCAAAAAACACTAACCCGAATATCGCAGCGAAGATGACTGTCGAATAGGCAAATGCGCCGACAACTAGCGTGTTGCCGCTGTGATAAGCCCGCGTCATCGCCAATTGTGCGATGGTTGCAGCCACACCCAATCCAACCAGCGGCCAGATGTTGCTGGTATCGACCGGATGGAATTCTCCTTGCCAGATGGCTTGTACCAATGCTGAGCCAACAAATCCGGCCAAACCAAAATAGAACACCACCCGCCATTCAGGCTCTCCTGCTTCGCCTAACTTCTTAACATTCACGTATGCACAGGCGGCGAAGAAACCAGAGGCGAGCCCGATCAAACCAGCATGGAGGTTATCGTCCGAAAACGTCGGTTGCAACAGCAGCCCCACACCGACAAAGCCGAGAACGATTGCAGCCACCAGCATCGACCGGAAGCGTTCACCGAGCAATAACGTAGAGAGCACCGTCAGCCACAATGGCGAGGTGTAGTTCAGTGTGATTGCCGTTGCAAGCGGGAGCTGGGTCATGGCATAGAAATAACCGACCAGCGAGATGGTGCCGGTCGTACCGCGCCAGAAGTGCCCCTTCCAAAATTGTGTCGCCAGCGACTGCCGCCGGATTAACACGACCACGCCAATGGCCGTCAACGCAACCAGCGAGCGGTACATGGACAGCTCAGCACCAGAGAATTGTGTGCCGAGTAGCTTGGCAAACGCGCCCATCGTGGCGAACAGGGCGCCAGCCACCAGCATCCATGATGAGGTCATCGGTTCCCTCGGCTGGCGCTACTTGTCCGCCTTCGCGGTCGCATCCCCGCGTCGCAGGGCCCCGGCTCCGCGCTGCGGCGTCCACCAGCTACCAACATCCATGATGAGGTCATCGGTTCCCTCGGC
>JBEILF010000308.1:0-1798 GCA_040379385.1 Burkholderiales bacterium
AGCGATCACAAACTGCGGGCAACATTGCTGATTGGCGACGATGGTAATGTCAGCATTCGTGACTATGTGACGGAGATTCCCCCCGGCAAACGCTACGCGGTGAGCGGCAATGCGCTGGTGCTCAAAGCTGGCCAACCGACTTCCTTCGATGAAAAAGGTACACGTCATCCGCGCAGCTTTGCTGGCGTGAGTGCCGACGGCAATACACTTTGGCTGGTAGCGGTTGATGGCCGACAGGAGAGCAGCCGTGGTGCCAGCATGAAAGAGCTCGGTGAGTTGATGCGCAAGCTGGGTGCTTATGACGCACTCAATCTTGACGGCGGCGGTAGCACTGCGATGGTCATCAAGGACGTGCGAACCGGGTCATTTGGTATCGCCAACTCGACATCCGAGCTGTCAACGGAAGGTTTTTCGGTAAGGATGGAGCGGCCAGTGGCAGACGTCATTGGTATTACGCTCAGCCCAACGAAAAAATGACAAACCCTAATAAAGACGGGCCTCTTCAGACACTATTGCTTGAATACGCCCGTCTTTATTAGGCTTTCAAAACGAAATCGCATACAAAACCAGTTCTTCCGCATCATCATGAAGCCGCGTAGCGCGCTCAAACTTCATACCGATTTTTTTCATCAGTGCGATCGAAGACAGATTGTCCGGAGTCGCAATCGCAACAACCCGTTTTAACTTCAACACATCTCGCCCGTATTGCAGCGTCGCGGTCGCAGCTTCAAGTGCGTAACCCTGCCCGCGAAACATCGGCAGAAAAGCGAAGCCGATATCAACGTCATCCAGCCCTTCGCGCCTGATTAGGCCGCACATACCGAGCGGTGTCCCATCGCGCGCACGCTGAACCAGGTAGAGACCGTGGCCGAGCCGTTCGTACTGTGCGATGTAGGTCTTGGCCATGTATGCACGGGCGTCGTCTTCGGTACGAACGCCGCGATCGCCGATAAAGCGAATCCAATCCGGGTCGTTTAACAGTTCAACAAAAAAGGCGGCATCGGCAAAGGTGAAACGCCGCAACAGTAAACGTGCGCTTTGAATCTCAACACTTGCCTTAAGTTCTCCCATCACCGGTTCTTCCATCCCCGCCAGGCCCCTTGTTAGTTGACAGCAGAACGGCGCACGATAACTCGCTTATCATTTGCACAGATTCCAAACCCGAATATTCTAAAAAAGCAACCATGAAGAACCAATCGACGCCGCGACTCGCCACTGGCAGTGCTATTTTGCTCGTGTTGCTTGGAGTCGGCTGCGCGAGCATCAATAAAACCGAAGTCGCTGATATCCTCATCACCAACGGTCGTATCGTCGACGGCTCGGGCAACAACTGGACGCGCGGCAGCGTGGCGATACGCAACGGCAAGATTATCCGCATTGGATACTCCGGCAATCTTGACAACGTGCGCGCCAGCCGAACGATTGACGCAAAAAACCGCATTGTCGCGCCGGGCTTTATTGACGTTCATGCACACCTCGAATTTGGGTTGTTTGAAACACCGACGACCGACAACTTTATCCATAACGGTGTGACCACCGTCATCACCGGCAACTGCGGTGGGTCTGCCGATAGCTTAAAAGAGTTCTTCGCCAAGATTGATTCTTCGCGAACATCGATAAATGTGGCTTCCTTGGTGGGTCACAACACTGTACGCCGTCAAACCATGGGGCTTGCCAATCGCCCGGCCACGTCCGACGACCAACGCAAAATGGAAACACTGGTGGAAACAGCAATGAAGGACGGCGCGGTTGGTCTCTCAACCGGACTCATATATTTACCGGGCGTCTACAGCGATAC
>JBEILF010000309.1:0-1788 GCA_040379385.1 Burkholderiales bacterium
CGTCGTCTCGCCCGTGGTATCGGTCAAGCTGATCGCCTTTAATGACTTTCATGGAAACTTACAAATTCCGAACTTGCGTGTGCCGGTGCCCGATGCATCACAGTCGACCGGGATTCGCTTCGAAAGTGCCGGCGGGGTAGAGCAATTTGCCGCTTTGGTTAATAAACTTAAGCTGCAGAATCCACTGAACGCCGTTTTGTCCGCAGGAGACCTGGTCGGGGCGACGCCGCTGATGTCGGCGTTGTTCAAAGACGAGCCCACCATTGAAGCGATGAATCTCATCGGGGTTGACTTTCATGCGGTGGGAAACCACGAGTTCGATTACGGCGTAGAGCATTTGAAGCGGCTCCAGGCGGGCGGGTGTGAGAAGAGCGCTGCGACGGGTCAGCCCGATTGCAAGGGTAGGCCTGCCTACATGGGGGCAAAGTTCCCCTTCTTGGCGGCGAATGTCAGAGCCGAATCTGATGAGAAGACATTGTTTCCGTCTTACGGCGTCAAGGAGTTTGACGGAGTTAAGGTCGCCTTTATTGGCATGACATTACGCAATACACCTCAGCTTGTGCGCCCTAGTGGAACAGCGGGGCTGCGCTTTTTTGATGAAGTGGAAACGGTGAACCAGCTTCTGCCGACGCTGAGGGCAAAAGGCATTAACGCCGTCGTCGTTGTGGTACACTTGGGCGGCGACCAGTCTGTAGGTATCAACGACTGTACCAACTTCAAGGGGCCAGCCAAAGACATCGCATCGCGCCTAGCACCGGAGGTCGGCGTGGTAATTACTGGGCATACGCATCGTTATTACATCTGTGATGTGGCCGGCAAGCTCGTGACGAGCGCGGGAAGCTACGGCACGTTGCTGACTGAAATTGATATTGATCTTGATCGTGCGACTGGCAAACTGAGCCGTACATCGGCACGAAACGTTGTAGTAAAGCCCGATGGCCCGAAGGCGGCGGCGCTTTCGGTCTTGGTCGAGCGGTACAAAGCGCTTAGCGAGCCGCTTGAAAAGCGCATCGTCGCAAATGTTGCCAGGGAGATGAGCGCGCTCTCAACACCTGCTGGTGAATCGACGCTGGGAAATTTGATCGCTGATGCACACTTGTCTGGAACCGCGAGCCCGGACCGTGGCGGGGCAGTGATTGCGTTTAACAATCGTGGAAGTTTGCGGGCCCCCATCATCCCCGACGAAACGGGCGGAGTTTCGTATGGCGCACTGTTTAAGACGCAACCCTTCCAAAACGACCTAGTGGTGATGAACCTGACGGGAGCCGAAATCAAGAGTGTTCTCGAACAGCAATGGACTGCCGAGGCCGAGGGTCGATTTAGCCGAATTATGGGCGTGTCGAAGGGATTCAGTTATGTGTGGGACGCTGCAAAACCGATCGGCAGCCGCGTGGTACCCGGCTCGATGAAACTCAACGGCGCGCCGGTTCGTTTGGATCTTGAATATCGGGTGGTAGCGAATAGCTTTGTTGCGGCAGGTGCCGAGGGCTTCACCGTTTTCCGTGATGGCCGTGATCGTCAAGTTAGCGTGTTGGATCTTGACGCTCTCGTAGAGTATCTTGGGGCAAATTCTCCTTACCAGCCAAGCGCTCTAGGGTCGCGGATCGTACGATTGAACTAGCCTGAATATTTCATGGGTCGCCGGTTGCTTAGAAGGACGTTGCCTGTGGGCGATTGGCAAACCAATTAGGCTCGTGTCTCGCTTGCTGTGGATGCGGGCGGCAGGTTGGCTCGCGGGCGATTGGACGGCAGTGTTCCGCCCTGCTGCCGAAGCCTAGCCTGCGATGC
>JBEILF010000310.1:0-1720 GCA_040379385.1 Burkholderiales bacterium
GATGAATCACGAGTATCCCCGCGCCGCACAGCTTTTTCCCGACGGTGATAAAGATATGTCCGCCGAAAAAGTGCGCAAGATGCATGCGACGGTCGGCGTCTCGGTACTGGAGGTGAAACTCGAAAACGGCTCATGGAAGATCATTCGACCCTCACAGTACGCGCGTCGAATACATGGGCTGACACCAGCGCGTCTAGGCGGGCCCGCCGCTGGTGCGGCGCTGATGAAGTCTGCACTCGATCCAACTGGCTTTGCCGCGATGGGTACGATGGGCAACTGCGGTATCGGCACCACACCGTGGGGTACCTATCTAACCTGCGAAGAAAATTTTCACGACTACTTTTCGAGCATGGGTGGGCCGGTGAACCCAATGCAGGCGCGTTACACGCTCAGGCCAAAGCCTCTTTACAAGCACCCCGAATTTGATGCACGTCATGACGCGTCAAAGCACCCGAATGAATTCAACAAGGCTGGCTGGGTGGTTGAGATTGACCCGTTTGACCCAACGTGGGTTCCGGCCAAACGCACCGCCCTTGGTCGCTGCTGCCACGAGAGCGCGCACTATGCTGTGGCGAAGGATGGACGGTTAGTGGTTTACACCGGCGACGACGCGCGTTTTGAGTATGTATACAAGTTTGTTTCGCGTGATCGTGTCAACACCAACAATCGCGCCGCCAATCGCGATTTGCTCGATCACGGTACATTGTATGTGGCGCGCTTTGATGCCGACGCAGATGGCAAAGCGCAAGGTCGGGGGCGCTGGATTGCATTGGAACAAGGGCAAAACGGCCTCACGGTCGACAAGGGTTTCCCCACGCAAGCGGAGGTCGTAACCTTCGCCCGCGCAGCGGCTGATGTGGTCGGTGCCACCAAGTGTGATCGCCCGGAGTGGATTGCTGTTGAACATAAGTCCGCTGAAGTGTATGCGGCGTTTACCGGCAACGGCCAGCGGGGTCGCCCGGATAAGGAAGGGGCGAACGCAGCGAACCCGCGTATCAATAATCTCTATGGGCACATTGTCAGGTGGCGTGAGAATGGTAGGGACGCGGCGTCAACAACATTTGAATGGGATGTGTTTTTGAGTTGCGGCAACCCGCAACAAAACGAACCGGCGCTACGCGGCAATCTCCAGGGCGACTTGTTTACCAATCCAGACACACTTACTATCGACTACGCCGGGCGACTCTGGGCGTGCACCGATACGGCCGAAGCGCCCGAAGAGGAACTGTTGAAGTTACGCGGCAACGATTCGGTGATTGCGATTGATCGCGCTACTGGTGAGTCACGGCGATTTCTGGTCGGCCCGATCGGTGCTGAGTTGACCGGGCTGACGTTCACGCCAGACATGCGAACTGCGTGGGTCAATGTACAGCACCCGATGAAAGACTGGCCGAACACGGCGGTAGATGGCAAACCGCGAACCGCGACGCTGGTCATTCGCAAGACTGATGGTGGTGTCATCGGCAGCTAAGTGCCGCTGCTAGGTGCGGTAGCGTGGGAAAAGTACAAATCCCTAACAACCACGGGCATCTTCAAGCAAAAAGGCTCGAAGAGGCCCGTCTTTATTTGACTTTCGTTATCTCCAGCTCTTACTGTGTGGATTGCGGCTTGAACTGCAGCTTGGCGACGTCAAAGCCGCGCGCGGTCAAACGGGTTTTAATCCCCGATAACGTGGCGTCACCCAACTGCGGGGTACGCGAAAGTATCCAGAGAAACTCGC
>JBEILF010000311.1:0-1715 GCA_040379385.1 Burkholderiales bacterium
CGCCCAGGGCCCTCCAGGTGGGGTCGTTGCCCAGAGCGACAGTGGTGCGGGGATGGTAGGTGGTGCCCCGTTGACGGACGATGAGTGCGCCCGCGGTGAGTTACTCGCCGCGGAACGCTTGTACACAGAGGAGTTTGGGGTTGGAATCACGCCCGTTACGAGTCGAGCCGCCGCATTTTTTCTGTGCCATTTCAGTGCTCCTTATCCGTTGATGGAAGCAATCTGCAGTTCAGTGAACTGCTGACGATGCCCTTGGCGTTTTTGATAGTGCTTGCGACGGCGCATTTTGAAAATGCGCACTTTGTCGTGCTTGCCATGTGCCAACACTGTGGCTTTGACTGTTGCGCCGGACACCAAGGGTGTGCCAACCTTGAGATCAGCGCCGTTTCCGACAGCTAATACTTGGTCTAACACGATCTCTTGGCCCACATCCGCAGCAATCTGTTCTACTTTAATTTTTTCGCCGGCAGCAACACGATACTGTTTGCCACCGGTTTTTATGACCGCGTACATATGAAACCTCTAGACGAGTGAATTGTCCCTACGGACGAATTTCCGCAGAGCCAAAGATTATAGCAATTCTTTGATTTTCACGCCAATCCCTATAATCGACGTGCACATCGGCTCTCGGATCCATGTTTTACAAGCCTCCTAACCCCTTTCCCCCTTGTCAGCCCCCCAAAACACTGCCCACCCCCTCATCGCTGCCGACATGGAGGCCGTCGACCGAGTGATCGCCCAGCGCCTCGACTCTGGGGTGGCCTTGGTGGGCACGGTGTCGCAGTACATCATCTCTGCGGGCGGCAAGCGCATTCGCCCTGCCCTGCTGCTGTTGATGGCGGGAGCTTTGGGCTACAAGGGGACGCAGCACCACAACCTGGCCGCTGTTGTTGAATTCATACACACCGCGACCCTGCTCCACGATGACGTGGTTGACGAATCCACCCTGCGGCGGGGACGCCCCACAGCGAACGAGAGTTTTGGCAACCCCGCCAGCGTGTTGGTAGGAGACTTTCTGTATTCCCGCGCTTTTCAGATGATGGTCGACGCGCAGGACATGCGGGTGATGGAGGTCTTAGCCGAAGCCACCAACGTGATTGCTGAAGGCGAAGTCTTGCAATTGATGAATATGCACGACGCGGGTTTGGACGAGGCTGCTTATTTGCGCGTCATCCGATCCAAAACCGCCAAGTTATTTGAAGCCAGCACACGTTTGGCGGCCATCTTGGTCAAGAGCCCCAAAGCCGTGGAAGACGCTTGCGCCGAATACGGCCAGGCCTTGGGCACCGCGTTCCAAGTGATTGACGACTTGCTGGACTACGACGGCGACACGCAGGAACTCGGCAAAAACCTAGGCGACGACTTGCGCGAGGGCAAAAGCACCTTGCCGCTCATCATCGCCATGCAGCGCGGCACGCCCGCTGAGCGCACATTGATACAACAGGCGATTGAACACGGCTCGGTCGACGGGCTCACTGAAATTGTTGAGATTGTTCGAAAAACCGGTGCGCTCGACGCCACCCGCTCAGCCGCCCTAAATGAGGCAGAGCGTGCCTTGTCTACTTTGGCATATATTCCGGATGGAATTTACAAAAACGCCTTGCACGATCTGGCGTCCCAACTGTTGGTAAGACGAAGCTGAAAGGCAAACCCTATGAGCGATACCGATACCCCATACTCTGACAGCATGCAGCAGTGGGATATAGCGTGCCAGC
>JBEILF010000312.1:0-1682 GCA_040379385.1 Burkholderiales bacterium
CACTCGGCGAACGGGTTTCGAAGTTCAACCCCCGTCCCCGCAAAGTTGGCTTCGTTGCGCGTCGCCATGCGCGGCTCCCACTAGAGCGCTATCAATGATTGCATTTTGTCGCTCCGAGGCTAAGGCCGCAACGTCAGAAATCGGGCAAAAAAAGGGCCGAACACCCTGCCCACTGGAGGTGAAACAAGGGATCCGGCCCAACCATCGAATCTCGTCGGGATAGGCACGAAGCTGCTATACCGCTGGAAATCGTTACTGTAGAGCTCTGCGTACATTTGTACGCATGCACACCTCCGCACGACCTTCACTGGCTCGCTACGCTTTCTGCCTAACCCGAGCAATCTTTGTCGAGATGCTATTCCTCGACTTCCTCACTCTCATCCGAGCCACCGCCAATGACACCACTCACGCCAACAGCGGCTCTGATTTTGGCTTCAATTTCTTGCGCCATTTCTGGATGCTCTTTCAAAAACTTGCGTGTGTTGTCTTTGCCCTGGCCTATCTTGTCGCCGTTGTAGGCATACCAGGCACCCGATTTATCGATAATTTTGTGGATCACGCCCAATTCAATGATTTCGCCCTCACGCGAAATACCTTCGCCGTACAGGATGTCGAATTCTGCCGTGCGGAACGGCGGCGCGACTTTGTTTTTGACCACCTTCACACGTGTCTCAGAGCCGATCACTTCGTCGCCATTCTTGATCGATCCGATACGACGGATATCGATGCGAACCGAGGCGTAGAACTTGAGCGCATTACCACCGGTGGTGGTTTCGGGGCTGCCAAACATGACGCCGATCTTCATGCGGATCTGGTTGATAAAGATGACCAGCGTGTTGGAACGCTTAATATTGGCGGTGAGTTTGCGCAACGCTTGTGACATCAGGCGCGCTTGCAGGCCGGGTAGTTGATCACCCATCTCGCCTTCGATTTCCGCCCGTGGAGTGAGTGCGGCGACCGAATCAACAACAACGATATCGATACCGCCAGAACGGACCAACATGTCGGCGATTTCGAGTGCTTGTTCGCCATTGTCTGGCTGCGAGATTAACAAGTCATTGATATTCACACCGAGTTTGGCGGCGTAGGCTGGGTCAAGCGCGTGTTCAGCATCGATAAAGGCCGCCGTGCCGCCGCTCTTTTGCATCTCGGCAATCACTTGCAGCGTCAGCGTGGTTTTGCCTGACGATTCCGGACCGTAGATTTCGACCACACGACCGCGTGGCAAGCCACCAATACCAAGGGCAATATCTAAACCGAGCGAGCCGGTGGAGACGGGGATGATGTCGTTGCCGACACTGCCCTCGCCCATCTTCATGATAGAGCCTTTGCCGAATTGTTTTTCGATTTGGGAAAGCGCTGCGGCGAGTGCTTTGGATTTGTTTTCGTCCATAAATGGCTCTTTCATCATGTTCATGGCTTGCCTCCAGTCAGGTTTGGGGGCCGCGCGCTGCGTTTTTCAAATCGCGACGCGCGGGTTGTATGAAAATACAGTCTGTATTTCCGTACAGTACCGGACTGGAAAGCCGATTGCAAGGATTTTTTTGGGATGGTGCAAGAAACCGGGGGCCTAAAGACCAACACGAGGCACCCGGCGCTACTTGAAACGGCAACTAGTTCAGATTATGCAGGAGCTTCGCCAGCGCGTGCGCAACCGTTGCGCGGCGAACGGCGGCACGGTC
>JBEILF010000313.1:0-1678 GCA_040379385.1 Burkholderiales bacterium
GATCTCACCAAGATGGCCGAGAAGTATGCGAAAGGTGAATTGAAGCAACTCGTCAACTGACGATGGCGACAACCGACAGCGTTACTGCATCGGCTGACCCGGCTGCGGTAACGCACCGTAACCGCAATTGCGGTTTTTCGTTTGAGCCACTTTCTCCGGTGCCGAGGTATTGTCCGCAGAGTGGGCAAGATACGCATCTACGTGTGCCATCGGCTTGGGAATTTGTGAATGAATTCATCACGCACTACGTTGCGCTGGAGGGAAAGCTTGGGAAGACGTTGATCTTATTGTTTTGCCTGCCGGGTGAACTGAGCAGGCAATTTCGCGATGGCAAGAAGGTTGCTGGATTTGGCAATATTGTGCAAGTTAAGTTTTGATCATACCGACGACGCAACCTCGCTTTTGGTGAGCACATGGTTTATGCCATGCAACGCTATTTTGGCGGGCGCTGGTGGGCGACTGCACTGCGCTGCGCAGTCATCAGCACTTTTTGTCCGCTTCTGTTAGTGGCGCTTACCGGCGGCATCATTATTTTTTCTATCCTGATTTGACATGTACCAATCCTCCATCACATCGCTTCCCCTCATCGCGCGCGGCAAGGTGCGCGACATTTACGCCGTTGGTGATGACAAACTTTTGCTTGTAACCTGTGATCGGCTCTCGGCCTACGACGTGATCCTGCCGACGCCCATCCCGCATAAGGGCGAGATTCTTGTTCGTCTTGCCAACTTCTGGTTCGCGAAGTTGCAGCACATCGTGCCGAATCAACTCACAGGCATCGACCCAGCATCGGTAGTTGCGCAAGACGAACGTGATCAAGTGCGCGGCCGGGCGATTGTGGTGAACAAATACAAAGTGCTGCCAATCGAGGCCGTCGTGCGTGGCTACTTGGAAGGATCTGGCTGGTCCGAGTATCAGCAAACGCAAAGTGTCTGCGGCGTGAAATTACCTGCGGGCTTACAACGCGCATCAAAACTCCCAGAGCCGATTTTTACCCCGGCGACCAAAGCCTTGGCCGGTGAACACGATGAAAACATCGACTTCGCGACCACCGAGAAGATCATCGGTGCGGCGCGTGCAGCGCAAGTGCGTGAAGTTGCTATCCGGCTGTACACGGAAGCGGCGGAATACGCGCTGACCAAGGGCATCATTATTGCCGATACCAAGTTTGAATTTGGCTTGGATGGCAAGGGCCAACTGCATTTGATTGATGAGGTGCTCACACCGGACTCGTCACGCTTTTGGCCGCTCGCCACCTACAAGGTTGGCTCGTCGCCCGAGAGCTTTGACAAGCAATACATCCGCAATTGGTTGGATTCGATTGGTTTCAATCGCAGGCCGCCGGCGCCTGATGTACCGGCTGATATTGCGCAACGGACGAGCGACAAATACCGCGAGGCGTTGGATCGGTTGACAGCCAAAAACTAAACCGCCCGACTGACAGCCAGTTTCAAGAATTATTGTTTGGAAACGCCCGTGTTTATTAGAGTTTTACTTTCGGCGCGTGATCAGCGCGTACGCGGTGTGATTGTGAATCGACTCGAAGTTTTCAGCTTCGAGCGTGTAGGCTATGATGCGTTCGTCACGATTCAGCGCAGCTGCAATATCGCGTACCAAGTCTTCAACAAACTTGGGGTTGTCGTATGCCCGCTCGGTGACGAATTTTTCATCGACACGC
>JBEILF010000314.1:0-1642 GCA_040379385.1 Burkholderiales bacterium
GAGTCGAATAAGTTGTATCTAGACAGTCTGCAACGGGTTAGACCCCTTTAACGCGCGGTTTTTTCGCGTTTCTAGATTGAGTTATGTCTTAGGAAACAATGCTCTTCGTCACCATCTCGGTGGCGATGTCGTTGAGCATGCTCACCAGCCCGATGATGTAGATGCCGGCGGGCATTTTGGAGGGGGCGCACTGTTTGTGTGGTGGGTCTGGTGGCGCAGCGCTCGGGGTGGTCATGAGTCCATTGTAGCCGCCCGGGGCAAATCCATTAGTTTGTTGTTTTTGGCAAGTCTAGCTCCCGAACCGAGTTACCCAACTAAGCCGGGGCGACAGTCTTTTGGCGTCCGCACAAGGTGCGCCAAGAACAGCTTGACACATCCCTAAGCGGTGCGTAGTATCGACATACTGTATTACGGTTGTACCATCCTATCGTCCAAAACGATTCTGCTGTGGAGCCCATCGTGTCTGCAATCTCAAAAGTGACTACCAAGTATCAAGCCACGATTCCACAGGAAGTGCGGGAGTTCTTGGGCCTACGTCAAGGCGACGCAGTGCAATACCTCATTGAGCGCGGTGAGGTGAAGCTGAAGCGAGTTACCACCCCGGATTTGGCATACCTCGCTGCTGTCGAGAAAACGCTGACCGAGTGGGATAGCGCGGCAGATAACGATGCCTTCCGCGATCTTTGATCGTTTCGATGTTCTCGTTGTGCCGTTCCCGTTTACTGATCGGGCGGCCACCAAGCGTCGCCCCGCTGTCGTGCTGAGTAGCGCGGAAGGCTTCAATCGAAGTGCGGAGCATCTGGTCCTGTCGATGGTTACGAGTGCCACGGATGCGGCTTGGCCGCTTGATGTGTCAATCAAAGACCTGAAGAGCGCTGGGCTGAATGTCGAGTGTGCAGTGCGCTTCAAGCTATTCACGCTAGACCAGCGTTTGGTACTGCGAAAAGTGGGCGTGCTTGGAACCAATGATCAGAAGCGCGTGACTGCCGCGATGAAGACGCTATTTCTCGCCTGACGTTTTCGGCTCCCATTGATAGTCACGCAGCCGAATTTTTCCGCTTTCATCAAACACCACCCCCTCAGCTTCCAGCAGAATGCGTTGCAAATCATCCGAGCCGCTTTGCCAGTTGCTGCGGCGCAAACTAATACGCCCCTGCGCATTCACAACCCGGTGCCACGGAATTTTCACCTTCTCTGGTGTATTTGCCAACGCGTTGCCGACGTGGCGTGCGTGGCGTGGCAGGCCCACGAGTTTTGCCAGTTGCCCGTAAGTGGCAACCCTGCCTTTTGGTATCCGACGCACCAGTTGGTAGAGGGTCGGCGTGTCCAACATCGCTCGCGTGGTACTGAGGCCTAGTATTCGACCGGGATCGGATCGAGTGAGCGCCACAGGTACCACGTGGCAACGGTATTCCAAGGTGCCCAACGTTCGGCATAGACCAATACTTCGGCTTTTGACAGGCGCTCGCCGTCGTGGAAGTGTCGTTCAATGCCACGAATCAAACCAATATCATCAACTGGGAAAACATTCGGCCGCATCAGGTAAAAAATCAAGAACATCTCGGCGCTCCAGCGGCCGATGCCTTTGACACGCACGAGATCGGCGATGACTTCGTCGTCGCTCATGCGCGGCCAGCGGCGC